>NZ_JBHLWN010000013.1:0-6252 GCF_042432825.1 Paenibacillus chartarius
TTCCTCTTTTTTCATGCCGAAGAGACGGATACAACTGACTTAAATCACCGGACTTCTAAATAAATCGAAGTTTGAAGAAGTTTTGCCCAAAGTAACTGTCATTATTCCGACCTATAACCAAAAATTTTACCTTCAGGAAGCTGTCGAAAGTGTTATGGCCCAAGATTATCCTAACTTGGAGATCCTTATTGCCGATGATTGTTCTAATGATGGTACCGATAAGATGATGGAGCAGTTTTTGGGGGATCATAGAATTCGTTATATAAGACACGAAAAAAACTTTGGTACAGGTCTGAATACAAGGCATGTTCTCTACAACATGGTTAATGGCGAGTATGTTCTTGTTCTCAATCACGATGACTATCTAATTGATCGCGGATTCATTACCAAGGCTGCTCAACTGCTGCATTTTAACCCCAAACTATCCTTTGTCTGGGCAAATTGCAATATTTTGGACGTTAATAGCGGGCAAATGACGGCTACAAACCATAATTGTCCTGCGGTAGTAGGAGGTCTTGAATATTTCACAAACTATGGGACTGGTGGCTATTACCACATTACCTCCGTACTAACGACAGTATTTAGGAGAGAAGATGCTGTCAGAATGAATTGTTACTTCGAGGAATCGAAAGCGTTGGATTTATTCCTACATTTGAAATTAATGCTGACGGGGGACGTCGGCTTTATCAATGACCACGTTGCAGTATATCGAATTCACGATGGAGGCATATCCCTCAATCTCCCGTCCGGGTTCGACCGGTCAACTATAAAAGAATTTCAAGCATTAAAATCAATTGCACACGGTCTAGGAGTGTACGAAGGTCATTTAAACAATTGGTTAAGTAATCAAGTTTTCTCCTACTACCGCTGGAGATTCATCTCCTTGTGGGGGAAAAATCGAAAGAAAACGGCTGTAGATCTCTTATTGGATATTAAGGATGATTATCCAATCGCTTATGAAGCTGTTCTGAATTCTATCTAGGAAATGAGGGGCACCTATTGATTAATGTAACTCAAACTCACTTACCTGACCGCGATAAATTTAAAGCTTACGTTGATCAAATCTTTGATTCTGGTTGGCTTACGAATAATGGACAGTTTGTAAAGGAACTGCAATCAAAGTTAGCCCATTTCCTCGGTGTGAAAAACTTGTTACTGGTTAATAATGGAACTATTGCTTTGCAAGTTGCATACAAGCTGCTGGGCTTAAAAGGTGACGTTCTAACGACACCGTTTTCTTTCGTGGCTACTACGAGTTCTTTAGTCTGGGAAGGGATTAACCCGATCTTTGTGGATATTAATGAACAAACATTTAACTTAGATCCCAGGTTAATTGAGCAGAATATAACCTCTAGTACAACAGGCATTGTTGCGACTCATGTTTATGGAAATGCTTGTGAGGTCGAACAGATTGAGAATATTGCTCGTAAGCATAATCTTAAAGTGGTTTATGATGCGGCACATGCTTTCGGCGTAAATTATAAAGGAAAAAGTCTGTTAAGCTTTGGGGATATATCCACAATTAGTTTCCATAGCACAAAGCTCTTCCACACCATTGAAGGAGGAGCGCTGATCATTAAAGACGACGAGCTGTTTGATAAGGCTAAGCGTATGATCAATTTTGGAATTGCCTCACAAACCTATCAATCCGGTGTGGGGATAAATGCCAAAATGAATGAATTCTCTGCGGCTATGGGGCTTTGTATGCTGGATGAACTAGAAGAGATTCATGAGGGGCGTGAGACGGTTTATAATCGTTACATGGATGCATTCAGAAGCGCTCCCCGGATCTCATTTCAAAAACATAACCCGGATTGTAACCGGAATTATGCTTATTTTCCGGTTTTGTTAGAAAATGAAGAAGTTCTCCTGCGAGTTGTAAAAGAATTAAATGAGCGAGGGATTGCTCCGAGGAGGTATTTTTATCCTTCTTTAAATCATTTGGATTATATCCCTGACCAGTCAGGAGTGGATATTGCTGAGAATATTGCAAGGAGAATACTCTGTTTGCCGATGTTCGATAGTTTAGATGAAGATACGCAACGGAAGATAATTGACGTAGTTGTTACGTACACTTAAACGGTTCTTGTCAGGAGGAAAGAGCTTGTCTTATTCCAAAATCATTTCTATTCATGGCGTTCCTCGCTCAGGAACCTCATGGTTGGGGCAGATAATTGATAGTTGTCCGGATGTCCGGTACAAATACCAACCATTATTTTCTTATGCATTTAAGGACCGTCTATGGGTAAGAAGTAGTGATGAAGAAATTGAACGATTCTTTCGAGAGTTGTATGAACATTCGGACGATTTTCTTGATCAAAAAGAACAAGTGAGGCACGGCTCATACCCTAGGTTTTATCAAAAACAGGAAAATCCGACTTTTTTGGCGCTGAAGGAAGTTAGATATCACTATCTGATGCCCAGGCTTCTCCAGAGTCAAGAGGGCATCAAAATTGTTGCAATTGTAAGGAATCCTTGTGGCGTACTCAACTCTTGGAAAAATGCACCGAAGGAATTTCTCCATAATTGGGATTTTAATGAGGAGTGGAGGTTCGCTCAGAGTAAGAATCAGTTTCGTCCAGAAGAGTATTTTGGATTTCATAAGTGGATTGAATATACCAAGATGGTTATGGAACTTGAAAAGACATACCCCGAGCGCTGCAAACTTGTGCGCTATGAGGAGCTAGTAATGGACCCGGAGAAGAGTTCACGAAATATATTTAGTTTCTGTGGGCTAGATTGGTCTCAGCAAACAGAAAAATTTCTCCAGATCTCAACCTCTGTCACTGTTGCTGATACTTACAGCGTTTTTCGTGAGAAAAAAGACGTTGATGATTGGCGGGCGAGCTTGCCAGATAAAGTTGTTCAAGCAGTGTATAATGAGTTAAAAAATACAGAATTTGAAAAATTCCTAAACTAAAGGACAGATTCCTTTGAGTAACAATAAAGTCATACAATGGCATTTCAGTAAAATAACAAAAACCGACCGGCAGCGAATGAATGGTCATAAAAGTTGCGTTATTTGGTTTACCGGATTATCGGGCTCAGGTAAATCAACATTAGCAACTGAACTGGAGGCAGCTTTATTCAATATGGGAATCAGATCGTATGTTTTGGATGGAGATAACATACGACACGGACTAAATAAAAATTTAGGCTTTTCATCCGAAGATCGGAAAGAAAACATCCGAAGAATTGGTGAAGTTTCCAAGCTGTTTGTTGATGCAGGGTTGATTACTCTTTCGGCGTTTATCTCTCCTTACCGTGAAGATCGAGAAAACGTAAGGGCATTGTTTTCAACTAATGAGTTTGTCGAGGTTTACGTAAAATGCTCAATTGAGGAATGTGAACGTCGAGATCCTAAAGGCCTTTACGCAAAGGCGCGTAACGGATATATTAAGGAATTCACGGGTATTACTGCGCCATATGAAGAACCGGTAAAGCCTGAAATTATTGTTGAAACTGATACACAATCAATAGAAGACTGCATTCAAAGCATTATGAATTTTCTAAAAAACAATGAGTTAATATAAAATATATTGTAGGAGTTGGGGTGCAACTCCTACTTTTGGTATTCTGGGAGGGCTTAATCAAAACCTTCATAATTCTATACCAATTCGTACTGTTCAAGAAAGAGTTTTATGTCCGCAACTCCATTGAACATTAGAACATCAATGATCGATAAATTTGGTATAAACTTATTGTTAAACTGTTTGTACACAATGGGAGCCATTTTAATAAAATTTAATTCAATCGAATGATTTTCGAAGTTTGCTTTACTATATAAATCTGTACCCCCAATTGCATTAATGTAACATTCTGCCCCTAAAATCTTGTTAATTGCAATAACCCTTTCTTCTCCTTTAAGCTCGTTTAAATGAGGCGAGTTCAGATGGGAAGAGATTTTTATTATTGTGTCTATCCCCAAGTATTTACAAATCATTGTGATGGAATTCGTGATGAAAGGAGAGACTTTTAGTTCGTCAGAGGACATGATCTCTGCGATAAGAGGATAAACTTGTCTGAAGAACGGTGCTCTGGCATAGTTGGCTTTAATCGTTGTAAGAAACTTGGTTTTCTCTTCTTCAAATCGTTCAGAGAACGATTTTTGATTAATATTATCGAAAGTTGAACCTGTTTTGATGCCAAAAGTGAACAAATGTTCTTGATCTCTAACCAATATTTTATTCCGATTTATCCAGCCGCCTTTAATGTATTGAACGTCATCATAAACAACGTAAACGTTGACTGCTTGAATTAGCTGGAAGTAACCGAGGTACGGGAACAAATATGGCTGCATGATAGCGCATTTCATATATTTAAGTAGCACCTCTGATTTGCTATTGTTAAAGCAATCTTACAACATTTTTCTAATGTTTGCATTAGTCACTTCCTGTCATGAAATATATTGAAGGGTTGAAAGGAGGGAATAGGGTTTGCAAAAAGAAATAGGGGGATATTTTGAATTGGAGTTGGACACAAGATGTGAATATTATCAGAATGCAATCTCCTTAAATAACGCTCGGATGTGTCTGTATTATATCCTAAAAAATCGAAATTACCGAAAAATCTATATTCCATATTACATATGCGATTCGATTCTAGAACCGATTACGAAATTGGGTGTCGCTATCGAATTTTATCGTATTGATGAAACCTTTCTTCCTCATTTCGATGGTAAGATTAAAAGCGATGAATGCATGCTGTATGTAAATTACTTTGGAGTTTGTGATACTAACGTGTCTCTGGTTATCGAAAGGTATCGCAACGTCATTATAGACAATACACAGGCATTCTTCAGTAGACCTCAAGACGGAGTTGACACTTTTTATTCAGCTAGAAAATTTTTCGGGGTAGCGGATGGGGGGTATTTAATCTCAAATATCGTCCCCCCAGATACCTTAGAATCAGATGTCTCATTTGAGAGATATAGATATGTATTAGGCCGAATTGATACGAATGCAAGCGAACATTACTTGGATTTCTTGAAGAATGAAGATAGTATGAGTAACATTGAACCCAAATACATGTCAAAATTAACCAAGAGAATATTGGCCAGCATTGATTATACGAGAGTGCAAACTGTCAGAAATAGAAACTTCAATTTTCTACATGAGCATCTTAAAGAAACCAACGAAATTCTGTGCAAATTAGAACAAGTTAACGGACCGATGGTATATCCCTATATGACTTCAAAGACTGGGATGAGGCAACGGCTAATTGAAAACAAAATATTCGTAGCCACATACTGGAAGGAGGTTTCTGGAAGAATACAAACAAATTGGTATGAGGCGAAACTAGTCAACAACTTGCTCCCGTTACCAATAGATCAGCGTTATGACATTCGAGATATGCAGCGGATAGTTCAACTTATTCTAAACTAAAAGTATGGTCAGGGAGGACGAAATGACAAATCACATAATTAATTCGACAAAGGAAATTAAACAAAAGATAGAGAACATGGTTAATATTGGTGACTTTGGAAACGCAATGCAATTTATTAATTCCTATAAAACCGTTATGATTGATGATCCAGAAATATATTCAATTGAATCGATTGCCTACTATCAAAAGGGGGATATAGCAAATGCGGTTTTGGCTTTAAAGAAGGGACTAATTGCAGACCACACCGGTTTTGACAATTTATACAATATGGGGATTATACTGTATCAACAAAATTTCTTGGGAGCGGCAAAGAAATTCTTGCAGCTATCAAGGGTTTCCAAGTATAGAAACGAAGTATTGAAATTAATTGAGGATACATTGCATAAAATTGAAATAGCAATACAAGAAGGACAGTCTCAAAAGCAATATGAAGAACAGCATGATTTTATAATACATTTATTAGAGGAAATGGAAAAGGGTGAAGAGAAATACCTTCCCTTCAATATTGATTTATCAGCAATAAGGGCAAGAAAATTGCCTGTGGAAATAGGAAATTACGTTAATACAGCACATAATAAAAAGGAAATATTACTTTATTTAGAACAAATTGAAGCGATGTACAACTCCCTGAGTGATGCTGAATCAAAGTCGCTGTTAGTAAAGCTGTTGGCATACAAACTTCTCGGGAATTTAAAGATCGAGCTGCCAAGAAATAAACCGGAGTTCTGGGGTAATCGGCAGTTGGCAAGAGAATGTATATGTTCCGTGGAGACCATTAGAACTAACTATTTAGACTGGGAATTAAATTTATCCTGAATTTCGAAAGCGCATAAGAATGCGGTGGCGATCATCCAGGAGCGGATCAAC
>NZ_JBHLWN010000014.1:0-154175 GCF_042432825.1 Paenibacillus chartarius
AAACAAGACCCTGGCCGAAAGGCCAGAGCCGATGCGGGAATTTTTATTCCGAGAGGCTTAAGTATCGATAATGGGAGGTGAAGTCCGTGTCGATCGTCATCATCGTTGAGGGAAAAAACGACAGAAGCCGTTTGCGCCGGCTACTGAATTCGGAAATTGAAGTGTTGTGCACATTCGGGACGCCGAACAACGCCGCCATTGAGTCGCTGCGGCATCGGGTCGGGGATCGCGAAGTCTTTTTGTTTACGGACAACGATTCGTCCGGGAAGCGCATACGCGGGATGCTGCGCGATGCGTTCCCGGACGCCGAGCATATTTATACGCGCAAAGGATACGCCGGCGTCGAAGGCACTCCGGAGGAATATTTGATACAGCAATTGGAAAAAGCAGGGCTGGAAGCGTTCATCGTATATCCCGCTCCCGACCCTGCTTATCCGACGGTCGACTAACTTATTTTTCTTTGATCAGCGTCTGCATATCCTTAACAATTGTTTTCGCGGTAAGATTCACGTCGCTCGCGTTGTAATACGTGCGCAGGTCACCGTGTTTATCAACAAGGAGAATCACATTGGAATGCGTGAACGTCGCTGCTCCCTTGTCCTTGACGACCATTACGCCGAACTTCTCCGCCAGCTCCGCCGTTTGCTTCTCTTCGCCGCGCAGGAACTTCCACCCGCTTGGGTCGGTGTTGAACTGGGCGCTGAACTGAGTCAGCTTCTGCGCCGTATCTACGGTCGGATCTACCGTGATCGAATGAATAAGGGCTTTCGAGCCGAACAGATTTTGTTTCTTCAGCTCCTCTTGGACCTGCGACAGCAGGAACGATGTCGGCTGGCATACGTCCGGACAAGACGAGTAGAAGAAATAGTACAAGCCCGCTTTGCCGGCGGCGTCCGCTTTGGTTACCTTGGCGCCGCTTAAGTCCTGCAGTTCAAAATCGGGCGCCGCTTTTATTTTTTCCAGCTGGGTGCCTTTACCCGCCGCTGCGGCGTCGCTGAACCACAGCTTGTACCCGAAAGAGCCGATCATCGCCAGCAAAATGACGATTACAGCGACATTAAACCAATTTTTTTTCATGAATGCATTCATTGTATGAGGCAACCTCCTTGTATGAAAAAATCCCATGGCCAGCATGGGATTTCTTGCTTACGATTAAACCGCGTGCGTCGTCGTAACGACCATAAGAATAATCAAAATCGTCAGGTAGTTGATGGAGTACACGAACATCTTCTTCGCCCATTTATTCTCTTCCTCGGTATCTTTCGTCTGAAAGCCCTGAAGGCACATGAGCGCCCAGATGAGTCCGAGGCCGGCTGCCGCAAACATGTATACTTCACCGACATAACCGTAGAAATACAGCAACATGGATACCGGCACAAGCAGCACGACGTAGCGCACCATGCTGATTTTCGTTACGAAGCTGCCGCGTACGACAGGCAGCAGCGGGAAGCCCGCGGCCCGGTATTCTTCCACTCTCCGGATGCCCAGCGCCCAAAAGTGCGGGGGCTGCCACAGAAACAGGATGAGGAACAAAATCCAGGCGCCCGCGTCCATCGTATTCGTTACGGCGACGTAGCCCATCACCGGAGGAACGGCGCCCGAGAACGAGCCTACGAACGTGCTCCAGACCGACGTACGTTTGAACATCATCGTATATACCCAAACGTATAAAATCATGCCGATGACGCCAAGCAGCGCCGTCAAAATATTGACCATGCCCAGCACGACCGTTCCGATGGCGCCGAGGACGAGGCCGAAGCCGAGAACGAAACCGGGGGTGAGCTTACCGGTGACAAGCGCCCGCTCCTGGGTGCGGGCCATCTTGGCATCGAGCTCGCGGTCCAAATAATTGTTCAAGGCACAGCCCGAAGCGACGATCAACGCCGTACCCAGCATGGTAAGAATCAACAGCAGCCAGTCAAGCTCCCAGCGGGAAGCGACCCAGAAGCCGCCGAATGCGGTAATCAAATTATGAAACACGATGCCCGGCTTCGTGAGCTGGATATAATCGCGGAGAGTTGCACGTTGTTGTGTCTTGGTCATAGTTGCGTCCTGGTCTCCGACATGAGCGGTTTCCGCTGCCGGCGATCCGGCCGCATCGATACTGATGGGATTATTCACCGTATGCGTACCTCCTGCTCTAAGATTGAAAATCACTTCACCTATCATACCAACCAGACCCCGGTTTGACAATTGATCGAGGCCAGTTGTCAACAATTTGTCGTATCTGCTCGTATGCAGCGCAAATTTTCCAGCGTTTGGAGACGGTCAGGTTATTTATGAGCAAAGGAAACGAAACCTATCCAAAGAAAAGAGTCGATCAGGAGATGCTGCTCGCGCCTGCACCAGGTCAATAGGCTAATCTATTCAAAGCAATGCTGCCGAAATTCCTGCATAGGGCCCAGTCCACAGGCAAATCCTACCCTACGATGGCAGGATTTATTATTTATCATTGACTAGACGTTGGAAATTGAATCTAGTATATTGTAAATGATTTGTTGTGTCGGCAGTCTGAAGGAGGGGCCTCATGGACCCATACGTGTTAATTGTCGAAGACGATGATAACATCAGCGAAATGATGACCTTCTATTTGTCGGAGGAAGGTTATATTATCGAACGGGCGGGAACGGGACCGGAAGGTCTGGAGATGTTTGAGGCGCGCAAGCCCCATGCCATCGTACTCGACATCATGCTGCCCGGTCTTGACGGCATCTCGCTCTGTCAGCAAATTCGCCGCAAGTCGTCCGTACCGATCCTGATGGTATCGGCGAAGCACGAAGTATCGGAACGGGTCAACGCCCTGCTTGTGGGCGCCGACGATTACTTATGCAAGCCGTTCTCCATGCGCGAATTTGCGGCACGAATCAAGGCGCTGCTCCGACGCTCGCAATTGAACGGCGGAGCGGAGCAGCCCGGGGAACGGGAGGACATCTCCCCGATTGCGATCGACGTAGAACGCCGTACCTTATTCGTTCGCGGAGCTGCCGTAGAGACGACGTTCTCGGAATTTGAAATCATCAAGCTTTTCTATCAAAATCCCGGAAAAGTTTATTCCCGCGACGAGCTGCTGAATCGGATCCGCGGCTTCGATTCGTTCGTAACGGAGCGCGCGATCGATGTGCACATCGCCAACCTGCGCAAGAAAGTAGAGGCCGACCCGAAGGAGCCCAAATATATCAAGACAGTATGGGGTGTCGGTTATAAATTTATCCTCGAATGATGAGAGTCGCTACGGCGGCTCTCTTGTTTTTTGCTATCCGAATTTTGGAATCAATCTTTCCATTGGCCCATATATATACAGCGTCAATGACCTGATGGGCGTTCGCAGATTCGTTTCGGGTTGCAGGAAAGCTCATTCATAAGGAGGATGTTGTACCGTATGTTTATGAATCAGTACAAGATGTCGGGCAGCGGCTCTGCCTTTGGAGCGCCGTCCGGCGCTGGCATGTACCCGGGTTATCCGGGTTCGTCTCCGGGTCCTGGCGCTTATCCAAGCGCCGGAGGCTTTCCGGGAACGGCGGGCTATCCGGGAGGCGGAGGCTTCACGGGAGCCGCTTATCCGCCGGGATTTCCCGGCGCTTCAACCGTTCCGGGGGCCGCGGCCGCTTCGCCGGCAGGAACCGGGGGCGTGAATGTACCGGGACTGCTGCCGATCGAAGAGTCGTACATCGAGAACATTTTGCGGCTGAACCTGGGGAAGATCGCAACGATCTACATGACGTTCGAAAACAACACGCAATGGAATGCCAAAGTGTTTAAAGGGCGACTGGAGGCTGCCGGACGCGATCATATTATCATCTCCGACCCGCAAACCGGCATGCGCTTTCTGCTGCTGATGGTCAACCTCGATTACATAACATTTGACGAGGAATTGAACTATCACTACCCATTCGGCGGAGGCGCAGGCCCGGTAGGCGGCGCCGGCGGCGGCTCACCGTCCGGAGGCAGATAACCGTAAAGCAAAGGCAAGGGCGGCTCCGCTGTAACGGCGGGCCGCCTTTGTTGTCCGGTTGTTTTTCCACTTTGGTTCAACTCCGCGGCTCCAATGCCGGCACCGAAAAATGCCAAATGTGCAGCTTCTGCAAGCCTCCCCGCACCCAACGATCGAAACGGCCCCATTCGGCATCCCCGCAATTCGTGCGCCGTTCCTTCCATTTTAAGAAATCCGCATAGTTCATACCCGGCCACACTTCGACAAACAGCCCGGGCTGGTCCGTCCCTTCGTACCATTCCGGCTTCAGCACCCCCGCACCGGACGCAAGGCCTCCCAATATCCCCGACATAAATGCCAGATATTCATTCCGCGCTTCTTCCGCAATAGCATATTCTACAAAAACTTTCTCCATAATTCCCCCGTCACCCGTTGATTTATTTTCGATACGATCATGGTAAACTAGGAAGAGGCACTGTGTAAACAACACCTCAATGACGGTAAGTAGGAGGACACCGCACTTGGATACTGGCACCCATCTCGTGATCGGACTCGGATTAGCCGGGCTCGCACATATCGATCCCATCGTCGCCCAAGACTCGACGCTGGCCGCTGCCGTTCTGGTCGGCACCGTAGCGGGCTCGCAAATTCCCGATATCGATACCGTCCTCCGTATGAAGGGAAACGCGGCGTACATCCGCAATCATCGCGGACGCTCGCATTCCTTGCCGCTGCTGGCGCTGTGGACGTTGCTGCTGACAGCGGCAATCGCCGCCATATTCCCCGGTATCGATTTGCTGCACGTTGTACTGTGGACGGCGGTTGCGGTCGGGTTCCACGTCTTCACGGACCTGTTCAACACGTACGGGACGCAAGCGCTGCGGCCGTTCTCGGAGCGATGGGTCGGGTGGAATATCATTCATATTTTTGACCCGTTCATCTTCTTTGCTCATCTCGTCGCCATCATTCTTTGGTCGGTTAATGCGTTTCCCCCAGCCACCCTGTTTCCGCTGCTGTATGGCATCATCGCACTGTACTACATATGGCGGACAATTGTACACAGCGTCTTGGAACGCAGGCTCGGCAAGCAGGATCCGCTGCATCGCGATGGAGACCGCTATATTCTCATTCCAACCGTACATTTGAACGCGTGGAACGTCGTCAAGCAGCGGACCGACGGCACGTATGCGCTCGGCGAGCTGCGCAGCGGGGCACTTCGCTGGATCGATGAAGTCAAATGCGACGACCACCCTGCCGTCGATGCGTCCAAATCGAACAGCGACGCCGCCGCGCTGCTGTATTATTCCTCCTATGCCTGCGCCGAGCTGCGCGAGCACAGCTGGGGGTACGAAGTGCGCTGGGCCGATGTGCGTTACCGTCATCGCAAGAACTATCCGTTCGTCGCCGTCGTTCACCTCGACAAGCAGCTTCGCGAGCTCGATTCTTACGTCGGCTGGGTGAATGAAACGCGGCTCGGCAAAAAGCTTCGCGTCGATTTATATTAATCGTAGCGGCTGTCCCTGCGGGCGGCCGCTTCCTTCTGGGCATGGGGAAATGGTAAAAAGCCCGGAGGCAACATGCCCCCGGACCTTTGAGAAAGGTATGGATAGCTTGTCCGATCGTCCGTGAATTAACGGAATTGACCGGCAAGAGATTGCTCAGCGATTTGCACCAGACGACGGGTAATGTGACCCCCGATTGCACCGGTGTCGCGAGTTGCCATGTAGCCGTAGTAGCCGTCTTGCGGAATTTGAATGCCCAGTTCTTGCGCGACCTCATACTTCAGTTGATCCAATGCCTGATTAGCTTGAGGAACTACGAGCGTGTTGCTGCTGCGGGATTGACCTGCACCCATGTTCAGCACTCCTTTCAGTCGGCTCATTTGATGTATTTGCAAGCTTGCAAACATAGTATGTGACCGTCGAGAAATAATATACACGTTTTCAAAAAAAGGTTTTACAATAAAGTTCAGTTCCAACATCACACCGAAAGCAGGTACCGGACATGAATCGACCGCTCGCCCTATTCTTCTCCATCGTCGGAGTGTTATTACTGGGAGGTATTAGTTACGGCTTCTCCGCCGCCGGATCCGTCTGGATCGTTCTCGGCTTCAGCTTGGCTGCCGTGCTGTTCGTCGGCTTCGGCTTCGCTTTGAAGGCGCGGCTGCGCCGCAAGCAGGAGGAACGGAAGGACCGTTAATCCTGAAAAATGGGAACGCTTGACATGGACAAACGGAACCCGCTATACTCGAACTATATTCCAGCAAATAACGGAAAAGTAGCTGTCTTCGACCTACTTTTTTTGTTTCGATAATATTACCGTTTTCGTAATATTTCATAATGATATTGTTTTCACAACAAAATTCCGCCGGAAATGTGGTGAACCGTGTGCTGAAGATTGGAATCGCCTGCTATCCGACGCTTGGCGGCTCGGGTGTCGTCGCTACTGAGCTTGGCAAGCTGCTGGCCGAACGCGGCCATGAAATTCATTTTATTACGGAGAGCGTACCGTTTCGGCTCGGGAAATTTCACAAAAATATTTTTTTCCACCAGGTTGAAGTGATCGATTATCATGTATTCCGCTATCCGCCGTACGACCTCGCTCTGGCCAATAAGCTGGCGCAAGTGGCGAAGCTTGAAGGTCTCGATTTGCTCCATGTTCACTACGCCGTGCCGCACGCGATCTGCGCTTACTTGGCCAAACAGATGGTCGGCGAGCAGCTGAAGGTCGTGACGACGCTGCACGGAACGGATATTACAATACTCGGCAACGACCCTTCGCTTAAGGATTTGATTCGCCTTGCGATTCATCAGAGCGACGCCGTAACGGCCGTGTCCAAAGATTTGCTGCTCGAGACGATTGCCGTGCTCGGGGTCGAGACGCCGATCGATCTCGTCTACAACTTCGTCGATCCGGTTCCGTACGGCGAAGCCGGCTGTCCCGATTTGCGAAGCCATTACGCGGCGCCGCATGAGAAGCTGCTCGTACATATGTCCAACTTCCGGCCGGTGAAGCGGGTGCTCGACGTCGTCGACATCTTTGCCCGGGTGCAGGCGGAAGTGCCTGCCAAGCTGCTTTTCGTCGGCGAAGGGCCGGAGCTCGCGAAGGCGAACGCCCGCGTTACGGAGCTCGGATTGCAAGAGCGGGTATTTTTCCTCGGCAAGCAGGAGAATGTAACGGATATATTGCGGATTGCGGATTTGGCGCTGCTCCCTTCGGAGAAGGAAAGCTTCGGGCTCGTCGCCCTCGAAGCGATGGCGGCCGGTGTGCCGACGATCGGCTCGGAGGCCGGCGGCATTCCGGAAGTCATCGCCCACGGCGAAACCGGGTTCCTTGCGCCCGTCGGACAGACCGAGCAGATGGCCGCCTACGCGCTCGCTCTGCTCCGTAACGCCTCGCTGTACAGCCGCTTCTCCGAAGCCGCCGCTCAGCGTGCGGAGCGTTTGTTTTCGGCCGATGCGATCGCCCTCCAGTACGAGGACATTTACTATCGGGTAACCGGCCGCAGCAAAGCGGCCGCAAGCACGTCCACGCGCTGCGGGGCAACCGATTGCATGTGCGGGTAAAGAAGAACAGGCTGCCCCTGAAGAAGACATAATCTTCCTCAAGGGCAGCCTGTTTTCGGAGATTGGCTTATTCCCGCTTTTGGCCGCACTGCAGCCCTACAGCACCAGGAACCCCATGCGTTCCTTCACATCGCGCAGCGTCGCGTCGGCAACAGCCGCAGCGCGCTCGGCACCGTCCTTTAATATCGTATGCAGCTCGCCGGAGCTCCGGATTTCCTTATACCGCTGTTGAATCGGCTCCAGCGCCGCCACGACGACTTCCGCCAAATCCTTCTTAAACGCTCCATAGCCCTGTCCTTCGTATTTAGCCTCGATTTCCGCAACGCTCATATCGGCACAATGCGAGTAAATCCCCATCAGGTTGCTGACTTCCGGCTTTTCCTTCGGGTCGTATTTGACCTCGCGGCCGGAATCGGTGACGGCTCGGCTGATTTTCTTGCGAATGACGTCAGGCTCATCCAGCATAGCAATATACGAGCCCGGATTCGGGTTGCTCTTGCTCATCTTCTTGGAGGCGTCGTCAAGCGACATGACGCGGGCGCCGACCTCCGGAATGTACGGCTCCGGCATGTGGAAGTAGTCGCCGAAGCGGCCGTTGAACCGGCCCGCAAGATCGCGCGTCAGCTCCAGATGCTGCTTCTGATCTTCGCCTACCGGAATTAAATCGGCATTATAAATGAGAATGTCCGCTGCCATGAGCGACGGATAGGTAAACAGCCCCGCTCCGACGGACTCCTTACCGGCCGATTTGTCTTTGAATTGAGTCATCCGCTCCAGCTCGCCCATATACGTGAGCGTCGTCAGCAGCCAGCCGAGCTCCGCATGCGCCCGGACGTTGGACTGCAGGAACACCGCCGCCCGCGCCGGATCGATGCCGGCCGCGATATAAAGCGCGGCTACGGACTCGGTCTGCTCCCGCAGCGCTGCCGGTTCTTGCGGCACGGTAATGGCATGCAGGTCAACGATCATAAAGAAGCATTCGTACGTATGCTGCAGCTTGACGAAGTTGCGCAGGGCGCCGATGTAGTTGCCGATTGTGAGCTGACCGCTCGGTTGAATGCCGGATAGCACTCGTTTCATATGAAGATTCCTCCTTAAGGGTATGGATAACGGAATTCGCCTTGACCTTGTAGAACGCCAAAAAAGGCCTTTCGCCGCAAGGGACGAAAGACCGTGGTACCACCCTAATTCGCTGCACGATGCGCAAGCAACGATTCCATTGCGCAGGCTGCAGCCTTGATAGCTTCGATAACGGGAAGCGCCCGTTCCGGATACTCGGCAAAGCGCGTCATCCGCACCCGTCTTTCCCCTTCATGCTCGAGGATCCATTCGGCTCGCCGCCCGCACCGGTTCGCACCATCCACCGGCTCTCTGCTCGCTAAGGCTTTACGGCTTACTTGTTCCTGTCATCGCGCTGCTGTGTCGTTTGTTTGCTATTATACGTCGTTTTGCCGAATTGTCAACCGTTCCATATGCTTCCAATATACGCTCCATTGCGGATTCAGCTTGTCCTATATACCGATAACAAGGCATAAACTATAATAATTGTATAATAATTTCAACGGATAAAGGAGCTGACGCGCATGCCCGCCTCTATACTTCGCGTGACAATCAACGTCACGGCAGCAGCCTGTCTCGTGCTGTTGTTTTTGATATTCACGTCGCGTATGCCGCCGGACCTCAGCTTTCTGAACAACGATACGCTGCAAAATTTTAAAGTGATGTTCCTCAGCATTATTCTCGAGGCGCTTCCGTTTATCCTGCTCGGCGTAGCGGTATCCGCATTGCTGCAGACGTTCGTGTCGGAGCGGACGGTACAGCGGCTCATTCCGCGCCATCCGGTGCTCGGCGTGTTGTTCGCCTGCGTGCTCGGTATTATGTTTCCGTTATGCGAATGCGGGATGATCCCGGTCGTTCGCCGGCTCATGCGCAAAGGCATGCCCGTATACATCGCGGTTGTGTTCATCCTCGTCGGGCCGATTTTGAACCCGGTCGTGTACGCCTCCACCTACATGGCGTTCCGCTCGCACCCGGAGATGGCTTATGCACGGATGGGGCTGGCGTTTGCGATTGCGCTCGTAATCGGACTTGCTCTCGCTCGTCTTGTACGCGGGGCAAGGGTCGTGCGCGATGAAGCGGATCCGGGGCATCAACTGGAGATGTCGGAACATCGCCACCATCATCACGATCATCATCACGATCATCATCATAACCATCATCATGTACACGACCACGCACATAACCATGTACATAGTCATGCGTACGAACACGGGAACGAACGCCGTCATTCACCGGCACAGCGGTTCGGGGCCAAAATAAGCTCGGTGCTGAGCCACGCTTCCGAGGAATTTTTCGACATGGGCAAATATTTGATTCTCGGCGCGCTGCTAACGGGACTGATCCAAACCCTCGTCGCCCGCGAGCTGCTCGTTTCCGTCGGACAAGGGCCGGTCGTATCGAATATGTTCATGATGGCGTTCGCGTACTTGCTGTCGCTCTGCTCGACCTCCGACGCCTTCGTCGCCTCGTCGTTTGCGACTACGTTCTCTTCGGGCTCGCTGCTCGCTTTCCTTGTTTTCGGACCGATGTTCGATATCAAGAGCACGTTCATGATGCTGTCCGTCTTTAAAGGGCGATTCGTCCTGCTGCTCGGTTTGGCGACGTCGGCGCTTGTGCTGATCGGCTCGCTGTTAGCCGGCTCGTTGTATTTACGCTGAGAAAGGAGTACCCCTGAACATGCATAGCTCCAATCGCCTTTCCTTCCACCACGCCCTTAAAGCGGTCATCGTACTTGGATTCGCAATGCTCATTGTTTATTTGGTCAAGACGGACAATTTGATGCTGTATATCGCCCCGCGCATGGCGGACTACGTCACCTGGTCGGCTGTCGCTCTGTATGCGGTCGGTATGTATGAGCTGTTCGCCTCGCTGCGCGCATGGTGGGGACGAAGCTCCGACTGCGAATGCGGACACGACCACACGCCATCGCGCTCCATCTTCAGAAATACGGCGGTTTACGGCCTGTTCGCGCTGCCGCTGCTGCTGGGCTTCCTGCTCCCGAATACGACGCTCGGCAGCTCAATGGCGGAGAAAAAAGGGATGAACCTCAGCGGTGCTTCCTCTATCCGCCGCGAAGCGCCTCAGGCTGCAGCCGGAACGAACGGCACGACAGGGACAGGGATGGAGGCAGTGGCGCCGACGTCCTACACTGCCGCGAACAATGCGGAGGAGGACAGGCTGAACCAGCTGTTCCCCGCCGACAAATTTACACAGCCTTATGCCGACTTCGCTAAAAAGCTGTACCAGCTCCCCGTCATTGAGGTGAAAGAGGAGTGGTACGTCGAAACGCTCAACACCGTCGATTTGTACAAAGACAGCTTCGTCGGCCGCCGGATGGAGCTCGTGGGGTTTGTTTACCGTCAGGATGAAATGAGCGATAACCAGTTCGTCGTCGGCCGCTTCGCCATGCAGTGCTGCTCGGCGGATGCCGCCCCGTTCGGCATGCTGATGGAATACGACCGTGCCCGGCAGTGGGCCGACGATACGTGGGTGCGGGTCTCCGGCATCATCCAAAAAACGACGTATCTCGGTGAAGAAATTATGGTACTGAAGGTCGACAAGGTATCGAAGCTTGATACGCCGAAGGAAAATCAATACGTTTACGCTAACCCGGAGTTCGGACTATAATTCGCAACGCGGATTTACTACGTTCTTTCATAAAAAAGCTGCAGCAACGTTCCTTTGGAGGAGCGTCCTGCAGATTTGCTTTTTTACGCAGTCGAACGTTTATGCCTTCCTTCGGTTGAGATGGACGAATGTAATCGCCAAAGCGAGCACAAGCACGGCCCCTTTCACGATATCGAACGCATAATACGGCAAATTGAGCATCGTCAGCCCGTTAATCAGCACCCCGATCAGCACGGCGCCGAAGAACGTTCCGATCACATTCGGCTTGCCTGCGCCAAACACCGAGTAGCCGACGAACACGGCAGCGACGGAGTCCATCAAGAGGCCCGCACCGGCGTCCACCTGCCCCGAACCGATCCGCGCCGCATACAGAATGCCGCCGATCGCCGCGAACAGCCCGGACAGCACATAGGCCGCCAGCCGCACGCGATTCACGGAAATGCCGGACAGACGCGCCGCTTCCCGGTTGCCTCCGGTTATGTACAGCTGCCGCCCCCATCGCGTGTATGTCAGGAAAATATGCACCAATGCAACGGCGCCGATCATCAGGATGACCGGAACCGGTACGCCGAGCAGCTTGCCCTGGCCGATCCACAGAAAATCAGGCAAAAACTTCCCCGGCGCCTTCGTGCCGTCCGTCATCTGCATGTTGTTATAAATGGAATAGCCCTTCGTATACGTCTTGTGAATGCCGGCCACAACATACATCATCGCTAGCGTCGCAAGCAAATCCGGAATGCGGATCCGTACGATCAGCAGCGCGTTGAGCAGCCCGATGACGACCCCGATCAGCAGCGGAACGACGATGACGACGAAAAGCGGCATCTGAAACCAAACCATGAGCGTCGCCGTGACGACGGTGGTGAGCGAAACCGTAGACCCGACGGACAAGTCGAAGCCGTCCACGATTTGCGACAACGTAACGCCGATCGCCACGAACATCGTAATCGAAATCGCCCTTAAGATGTCGGAAAGATTATCATAAGTCAGGAAAGCCTCGTTGACGATCGAAAATACGACGATGACAAGGGCGATCACGAGCAGCGCTCCATATTTGAAAGAAAAATCAAGCAGTCGATGGCGGTCGTTCAGTTTCAAATTCGAATTCGAGTTCAAGATATTCGGTCCTCCCCGGCGCTGGCGTAATACAAGATCAGTTCCTGAGTCGCTTCCTCGCGGGACAGCTCCTTCACAATTTGTCCGTAGCTCATGACGAGAATGCGGTCGGCAATGCCGAGCACCTCGGCAAGCTCGCAGGAGAAATAGACGATGGCTTTGCCTTGAGCAGCCAATTCGCCGATCAACCGGAACATGTCGCTCTTCGCTCCGACGTCGACGCCTTTCGTCGGCTCGTCGAACAAATACACGTCGGCATCGGTCGGCAGCCACTTGCCGACGGCGACCTTCTGCTGATTGCCGCCGCTGAGCAGCTTCACCTGCTGCGCAGGATGCGGCGGGACGATACGCAAATCGGCAATCGTCCGCTCCGCGTGGCGGCGTTCGGCCGCCGCCTTGATGAAGCCGAGCGGAGAGCTCAGTGCGCGGAGGCTCGGCAGCGATAAGTTCGTCCGTACCGACTCCTCCACGAGCACGCCCTGCTTGCGCCGTTCCTCCGGCACAAGCACGATCCCTTCGCGGATCGCATCGCTCGGTTCGCTGATCCGCAGCTTGCGGCCGTGCAGGACGATGTCGCCGCTATCCGCCCGGTCGGCGCCGGCGATCAGGCGCGACAGCTCGGTTTTGCCTGCGCCGACGAGTCCCGCTACGGCAACGATCTCGCCGCGCCGCACCGTAAATCCGGCGTCCCTAACCTTCATGCCGCGGGAAAGCCCGTGGACCTCCAGCACCGTCTCGCCGATGTCAACGGCCGCCTTCGGAAACTCTTCTTCGAACGGCTTGCCAAGCATCGCTTCAATGACGAGCTGCGGATTCGTCTCGGCCGTCGCCGTCGTCTCCACCCGCCGGCCGTCGCGCATAATCGTAATGCGGTCGCATAGCTCGAATACTTCGTTCAGCCGGTGGGAGATGAAGACGAGCGCAACTCCCTCCGCCTTCAGCCGGCGCATGACGCCGAACAGCTGCCCGGCTTCCTCCAGACTGAGCGGAGCCGTCGGTTCGTCGAAGATCATGACCTTCGCCCGCAGCGCCGCTGCCCGGGCAATCAGCACAAGCTGCTTCTGAGCGATGCTGAGCTCGTCCGCCTTGCGCCGTACCTGTATGCCATCGGCGCCTATGGAAGCAAGGATGCGTTCAGCCTCCCGATGCAGCTCCGCCCAATTCACCCAGCCGGCTCCCGTTCCCCGGGAGATTCGGTCCAGCATGACGTTTTCCGTAACCGTGAGCTCAGGAATGAGCGCGGTATCCACCTCTTGGTAGACGCAAGCAATGCCCAGATCCATCGCCTCGCGGGGCGAACGGACCGTCAGCGCCCGGCCGTCCGCCGTCAGAACGCCTTCGTCGGCCGTGTAGGCGCCGGTTAATATTTTCATCAGTGTACTCTTCCCGGCACCGTTCGCCCCAAGCAGCGCATGAATTTCTCCCCCGTAAATCGTCAAATCGACACCACGAAGCGCTTGCACGCCGGCAAAGCTCTTGACAATGCCGCGCATCGTCAGCTCCAGTCGTCCAGTCCCTGCCGCTGCCTTCACTTTCCCTTCCCCCCTGCCGTAAGCCCTAGAAACCAAAATCCCATCGTCACTGCTACGATGGGACTTGACCTGACATCATCTTATTTCTTCGCGGAATTCTCGAGTTCCTTCAGCCAATCCGTATAGCCTTGCTGGCTGCCGCCCCAACCCTTCACATATTGCGACAGCTGATCGGTCGAAACCGCCTTATCCTTCGGCAGAGCCTCGCGAGATACGAACACCGGCTCGAGCACGACCGTATCCGGCGTCGTATCGCCGTGCAGCTTCTGATACAGGTAACGCACTTGTATGCGGCCGATATCCTTCGGATCGACGGCGGCCGAAGCCACCCATGGGCTATTCGGATCTTGAATCAGCTGCAGCTCCTCATCGCTCATATCGATGCCGTACACTTTAATTTCCGTGCGGCCCGCTTGCTGAATCGCACGGGAGGCGCCTTTCGCGAATTCGTCCCATGCGGCCCAAACGGCGGTAATGTCGCCCTTGTTCGGATATTTCTTCAGAATCGCTTCCATCTGCGCCTGCGTATCGAGCGCCGTATTGTTCGTCGCCGCACCGAACGCCGCCACTTCTTTAATGTCCTTGTACTTATCCTGGAACGCTTTGTAAGCGAGCTGACGGCGCTCCATCGGCGCGAAGCCGGCTACCCAGATTTTGACGATATTGCCTTTGCCGCCGGCGTCCTTGGCCAGCTGCTCCAGGGTCTGCTCGGCCATCTTCTGATCGCCCTGCTCGAGATTCGTTACGCCCGGCACTTGCAGTGTGGCGTCGAACGCGACGACCGGAATTTTTTTCTCCAGCGCCTTCTTTACGCCCGCTTCGAGCGCTTCCGCCGTGCCGTGGTCGATCAGAATGCCGTCGAACTTCTGGTTAATCGCCGCATCCAGATTGGAAGACATCTTCGCCAGATCGTTCTCGGAGTTGAATACGGTCACCTTGCCGCCGAGCTTCTCCGTCTGCTCTTTAACGCCGTCTATGTATTGTGCCGAGAAAGTACCGATGTTCAGCTGCGTGACGAGCGCGATTTTCTTGCCGCTTAGCGATGCCGACGCGCCGCTGCCGCCGCTTGCCGCGGTACCGTTCGATGCCGCCGGGGCGCTTCCGCCGGCCGGCTCCGTCTTCGCGCCGCCGCAGCCTGCCAATAACCCTCCGACCAAAGTAAACGTGAGAATGCTAACTGCCCATTTCTTCATCTTGTCTGGTTCCTCCCCCGATTATCATTCCATAGTCAATACCAAGTTTGTCACTTGGAATTATATGCAATAATACCATCGTCGACAAGAACCGTCAATATGTTTATCGGCAAAAATTTTTATTTTTCAATAGCGGAAGCCCCCGGCGCCCTCCCTCTGAAGCTGCGATAAAACAACGCCAAATTGATAACCGTAACAAGACAAAGCCCGACATATACGTTGCTGAAAATCGCCCCATCCCCCGAAAGAGCGGCCGGATTCAAGTGAAAGCCGGCTGTACCCGCATCCAGGATACGGCTGACAGCGGCGCCGCTGACCGCCCCCGCAAGGAACGTCGTCAAATTGTACATCCCCATCCCTACCCCGGTTTGCTCGCGCGGCAGCGTACTGCCGATCACTTTGGCAAGCGAAGCCTGGATAAACGAATACCCGACATTGACGACAATCAGACAAACGGCAATCAGCCACGGCGAAATGCCCGTGAAGGTCGACAGCAGGAAGTACCCGCCGATCAGCATACTCAGCGCGGTCAATATCATCGGCGTCGTGCCTTTCCGGTCCGCCCACTGCCCGCCGAGCCATCCCATTACGGCCGCACTCATCGCTCCCGGAAACATCACCAGTCCAACGAGCTCGCTCCGCAGATGGTTGACCCCTTCCAGCATAAGCGGCGTCGTAAAGGAAACTCCAAATACGGCGCCGTTAGCGAGGAAGGCCGTGAGCAGCCCGCTTCGATAGCTGTTGTTGCGCAGCAGCTTCGCCTGTACGAACGGATCCGGGCTGCGCAGCATCCAAAATACCGCGGCGGCATCGAGCAGGAGCTGAATGATCAGCAGCGGCCAGGAGAAGCGGGTAATGACCAGCAGCAGCGTTGCGACCGCTCCGCCGATCAGCATGGCGCCGAAGACATCGATTTTACCTGGTTTGGCTGTTTCCGGAGGCAAATACCTGCGATATAACGGAATGGTGACGACCGGCAGGACGGACAGCAGGAACAAGTAGCGCCAGCCGAGCGTCCCGGTAACGAGCCCGCCGACGATCGGTCCGATGCCAGCCGAGAAGGCGATCGTCGAAGCGACGATGCCGAGCACGCGCCCCCTGCCTTCCGGGGGAAAGTAACGGGTCGGAATCAGCATGGCGAGTGCCGGCACGCAGGATGCTCCCGCCGATTGGAGCACCCTCGCGATAATAACCATGGCGTAGCCCTGCGACAGGAAGCCGACGACGGAGCCCAGCGCAAACAGCGTCATGCCGACGGTGATGAGCCTGCGCAGCGGGTACATGTCGGCCAGCTTGCCGTAGGTCAGCGAGCCGACCGCATAGATGATCGAGTAGCCGGTCACGACCCAGCCGACCTGCGAGGGCAGCAGGGAGAACTGTTTGGCAATATCGGGCACGGCGATGTTGAACATCGTCGCGTTCATAACGGAGAAAAACAATGTCAGACTTAATACCCGCACAAGAGCGTTCGGAACGGACGGACTGGCGGCGGAAGAAACGGAATTCATCAGCTCACTCTCCTTCAGCTTGTCCCGGAAACTAGATTAAACAGCGATCCGCTTTGCAGCGTCCGTCGTCGACGTTATTTGCGCCCGAAATCGGCTTTAATTTCGCCCCATCGTTTCGTATCCCATTTGACGATAGCGTTCTCGTATGTATTCGTCCGCAGCCACTGCAGCGCCCTGTCGACGAGCGCCCATATTTCCTCTGTCGACTTGTCGCGCGGCAAATTCGTAGCCACTTCCTTCTTGCGTATCCAGCTAAGCGCCGTCATGGAGTCGGTGTAAATCGTTTTGTTCGAGCCGCGCTTCTTTAAGTAGGCAAGCGCGTGGACGATCGCCAGAAACTCGCCGAGATTGTTCGTCCCTTTGGCGATCGGCCCTTGATAGAACAGCACCTCGCCCGTTTGCGTATCGACGCCCTTGTATTCGACGATCCCGGGATTGCCGCTGCACCCGACATCGACGGACAAGCTGTCGGGGTTGAAATTCGCTTCCCCTCCGCCGGCGGCGGCGGCCGCTTTCGCTTTGGCGGATAAGCGCAGCGACTTTTGCCAGCCGGCAGCGAGCGCCGCCTCCGCCTCCGCAAGCGACTCGTACGATTTGTATTTGGCGTCCTGTATTCCTTTGACCTGCTCCTGGCATTCCGGCCAAGTGCGGAAAATTCCGGTTTGCTTGCCGACCCATACGACATAATATTTGGATTTTGCTTGCGCCATAAACCGTGACATCCCCAATCCGATAAGAATAAGCTTCCTTAGTCTAGCACAAATCGGGCGTTCCACGCACACTTGCAGCGGCTGCAACTTCAGCCCCGCCGATCGCGTCATCAATAAAAAATGGATCGGGGAGGAACGGAGCATGTTCCAGACGGTAGCGAAGCCGAAGCGCCGGTCAGCGCTTCGATTGGCGCTCGGAGCGTGGTGGTACCGCATGCGGCGTTACGGCCGGTGGGCGGCAAGCAGCCGAGCGTTTGCCCGTACTATGCGCAGCGAGCCGCTGTCTTACGTCGCCTTTGAGCACCGGACGCCGCTTTACCGCAAGCTGAAGGATGTCGATATGTGGCTTCAGCACAATAAAGTCGTCAATCTCAGCCTGGCGCTTCCCCGTCTGAACGGGATCGTCGTTATGCCGGGCGAGACGTTCTCATACTGGAGGCTCATCGGCAAGCCGACGAAACGCAAAGGCTACGTGCCGGGAATGGTGCTGTCATCCGGCAGCTTTCGCGCCGGCATCGGCGGCGGCTTATGCCAGCTGTCCAATCTGATCTATTGGATGGCGCTGCATACGCCGCTTCAGGTGACGGAGCGCCATCGGCACAGCTACGACGTGTTTCCCGACGTATCCCGGACGCAGCCGTTCGGAAGCGGCGCCACCTGCTATTACAATTATATCGACCTGCAAATTCGGAATCCGACATCGGAACCCTATCAGCTGAAGGTGTGGATGGAGGACGGGTATTTGTGCGGAGAATGGAGGTCGGCCTCCCGCCGCGGGGTCCGGTATCGCGTTTACGAGAAGGAGCATCGGATCCGCATGGAGCCGTGGGGCGGGTATACCCGCTCCAATTCGATCTGGCGCCAGACGATGGATGAAGCCGGAACGGTCCTGCATGACGAATGGATTACCGACAACCACGCGATCATGATGTACGAACCGATGTTAACGGAGGGGAAGACAGAAGCGGGTACGAACGGAAAGTAACCGGAAGCGCTGTAAACAGCGCCACGCCAAAACCCGGAAGCTCGCAAGCCGCAGTTCGGACAGGAGCAGGCAATCAAAGCATGTCGCATGGACCGGGCGCATATTCAACATGAAGTCATTTCCGGCTGTTTGCTGCGTTGTGTCGTGATTTACAGGGAAACTGCTGGAGCCTGTCGAATGACAACGTTATCATGTTGTCACTTCGGAGGCTTTAGAGTATGAACTACATCAACCGTCGCAGCGTCCTCGCCTTCCTGCCTATCGGCATTCTGATGATGTTAACGATAGGGGCAGCCCAATTTCCGATTCCGTTCTTGTACGGTATAGAGTTTTATTGGATGAACGCTTTAGTTTGGTTCGCATTCCGTAAATTTTCTCTGCGGGCGTCCATGGCTGTCGCCGTTGCCGGTGCACTTAGCGGCATATTCGTATGGGGACATTCTCCGCTGCTTGCACTAACGCCCCTCGAGCTTGTTATTGTCAGCCAACTGACGCGCAAATGGAATTTACCTTTAATCATTGGCGACCTGTGCTACTGGATACCTTTAGGACTCGCGATGCATGGTTTCTTCTATGCATGGATCGAAGATTTTGACGCTCCGTATTTGGGGCTGTTCCTGCTCATTCAGCTCGGCAGCGGATTAATCAATGCATTGATCGGCGAGATGGCATCGGACTATTCCAATAGAGCGTCGCCTGGCTCATTAGGTAAATGGCGCATTCAACGAATTTCCTTTCATCTCTGCATCGTTCTGCTGATTGCACCGTTTTCGATGTTTCTCTTCATTAGCGGCAATTATTTATACACGCAAACCATCAAGTCGCGGTCCATTGCCTTGCACTCCATGTTCGTCCATCTCAACGATAGTGTGAGTCAGCTGTCGGAAACCGATTTGCGCGATTTAAAGGCGGAATCCGCTTTGCAGAAGGCAACCATTGACAGCACTCTGGAGAGCTTGACGATGAACACGGATGTCAGAATCGTGCTCGTCGATTCCGGGCGCAACATCATCGCCAGCTCGGATCCCGAGCTGAAAGGAAGAGACGGACCGTACGACTGGAGAGAAGGCGGACAAATCAGCCGCGTCGAGCAGTCTCTTTATTTATGGCAGCCGCTGCAAACTTCCGTGTACAATCCGATTTCCCGTTGGGAACAAAGTTATTTTGCAGCCGTATATTCGCTGGATCGTCTGCCGTACGAAGTTATTGTCAAACAGCCGATCACATCGTTTCAGCAATTGGCATTCCATATCTATACGGCCGTACTGATACTCGTCTTATCGTTGACCATCGGCGTCGGACTGCTAGCTCTCTGGATGACGAGCCGGTTCTCCAAAGGGTTCGCGGAGCTTGCCGAGTTCTCGACGGATTTGCCGCGGAAAATTAGGCTTCGTTCGGACATCGACTGGAAGGATTATTCCATATATGAAGTCGCGCTGATCAAAAACAATCTTGTCGAGATGTCCAAAGAATTATTCCGTATGTTCCAAGACATCAACGATAGCGAAGAAAAGCTCCGCCAGCTTGTCCATTACGACAGCTTGACCGGGCTCGCCAACCGATACAGCTTCAGTCACTATTTGCCCGCCCTCATTCAAGAAGCAAAGGAGAAGGGCGAGAGGGCCGCTTGCCTGTTCATCGATCTCGATCAATTCAAGGCCATCAACGATTCGTACGGCCACGAAGCCGGGGACGCGGTGCTCCAGGCTGTCGGTCAGCGGCTGATGGATTGGAACGATCAGCAGGTTAAAGCGTTCCGATTGGCGGGAGACGAATTCGTCGTTGTCTTGCGCGAGCCGCTTCCCGATAGCTTGGAAGAATGGGCGTCCGCCGTGCAGCAGTCGCTAAGCGACAGGAACGTACCGTTTCAGTCAACCTTCATCCCTTTGCAATTCAGCGCGGGCATCGCCTTGTTTCCCGACCACGGTCACGATGCGGAGGGCTTGCTGCGCAGCGCCGACCAGGCCATGTATCATTCGAAAATTTCCGGCCGCAATCGGGTGACGGTTCGCAGCGCCCCACAAGAGGAAGCACGGAAAGGAGAGCCGTCTCGATGACTATGCGCAGCAGTTGGCTGTATTATGTACTGGCCTGCATCGTACTGATTGCAGCCGTGATGCAAGTATTTTCCGGTAAACAAAACGCTCTGGCGAACGGCTACGGCACCGCGCAGGCATCCGCATCCGATGCTTACAAAGAAGCTGGAACAGGAACGCTTGCGATCTGGACTATCGGGGGCTCGCTCCAATATGAAGTGGATACCTTTCAAAAGTCCCATCCGCACGTACATATCGAAGTGAAAAACTGGGATAATGAATTGCGGCTGAAAGAGCTTTATTTGAACGCACTTGCCGAAGGAACAGCTCCCGACATTATGATGATTCCGTATCCGATGCTGGGCGCCTTCAGCTCCTCGGACAAGTTGGCGGATCTCACCGCCAGTCCGATGAATGTACCGGATATGCGCCAGAGAATGGGAGAATATTTATGGAATGCTCATCTTTCGCTGGATGGAAAGCGGCTTGTCGCTTTGCCGTTCGAGGCGTTTCCTCAAGTTCTCTATTACAGACAAGACATCTTGAAGGATGCCGGATTTCCCTATACCCCGGACAATCTGGCCTCGTTCCTGAAAGAGCCGGCCAACTGGAATCAATTATCCAAAACGCTGGCCGAGCGGAAAATTTGGCTTACGCAGTTCGATAACGATTTGATTTATATGGCACATATCGGACAATTTATGTACAACCGCAATTTGGACTACGAACGTTCCTCGGACATATTCAAGAAAGCGTACGCCGCTTCGCTCATGTCCAAGATGAACACAGCCAACGTATCGATCTGGACATCGAACGGCTTGGAGCTGCTTAAGCAAGGCAAGCTGGCGATGGCGATCTTTCCGGCCTGGGGCGAAGACGTACTCAGCGGCTGGCTGCCGGAGCAAGCCGGGTTATGGAGTGCTGCGCCCCTGCCGTTCGGAGCGACCGGGATTTCGCAGGAGAGCAGCAAGTCGATCGCGATCACCGCACAGAGTAAAAACAAGGCGGTTGCAGCCGAGTTTCTGCAATACGTGTTTAACGAATCGGGCACGTTAAGATGGTACAAGGACAGACAGCCGAGCGAGTTCCTTGGCGGCCAAAATGCGGGAGAGCTTTACCTTAGACTGATACTGGATCAGCCTGTACAGTCGGTACCCACTCCTCTCGACGATAAAGCGTTCCAAGTATGGAAGTCTTCGATTGAACTGTCCTTAAGCAAAAATATATCGCCGGATGAAGCCCTGAAGAGCGTGGAAGCCGACCTTACGGACGTGTTATCCGTTTCCCAACAGAAGCTTAAGCATTATTTGCATAAGAACGCTGCGCCGTAAATGTAAGCGGCACGCTCTCATCTCCACACGTCCACTCTCGGCCGCATGCATAACGTCCCGAAAGCTCCAGCCTTCGGGACGTTGTCCTCTACCATACTATTGAAGGTACGTATCGATCAAGCTCCGCACCCGCAGCCGGCCGCTTAGCTCGGCGGCGGTCAGCGGCGCGCTTAAACGTGATTTCGCTACGATAACCGTCTTCGGTTCGCCCGCCGACAAATCGAAGAAATTATCGGAGAAGTGACCGTCGGCCTCCGTTAAGCCCAATTCCACATACTTGGCGAATGCCCCGGAGACGAGCGTTACTTTGTACGAATCCTCTTCCTCCGCTATTTCGGCTGTAATCGAAGGAGCCGCGAAGGCAAAATGCTTCGGCTTCACAAACAGCACCGTCCCGCCGCTTACCGGTTCGTCATCGACCACCAGCGCGTACTCCAAATAGGCGTTTCGCCGCTTCTCCCCGGTGTTCAAAACATCGCCGAAGTCCAGTTCAGCCGCCTGCACCGCTTGTAAAGCACCGACTTGGGCGTCCGCTTCCCCTTCCTCCAGCACGGTCGACAACGGGTCGCGAAGCTTCCACACCACTTTGCCGCCGATACGGTTCAGCGAATCATTTGTGACATGCAGCGACACCTTCGTCCCATCCTCGCAAGCCGATACGAGCAGCGGCGCGAAAAATCGTTTTGCCGCATAATGCAGCGCCTTCCAGCGCCCGAAGTAATCGATGCTCGCCCACGAAGCGACAGGCCAGCAATCGTTGAGCTGCCAGTAAATCGCGCCCATGCACCGCCCGCGGTGTCTGCGCCAATGCTCGACGCCATATTTGATCGCCTCCGCTTGCAGCAGCTGCGACGTATATAGCAGCGAATCGAGGTCCTTCGGATACAGGAAATTGTCAGCGATGTGCGCCAATATTTTCGAATTGCCCGACGGGCTCTTCTGGTGCTTCTCCATCACATACGAGAAAATGTTGCGGTCTTCCGGCAGCGTAAAGCTCTCCACCGTCTTCAGCTCCGGGAACGACTGGAAACCGAACTCCGAGCAGAAGCGGAAGTAAAATTGCCGGTAATCCGTAAACTTGCTCTGACCGTGCCACACTTGCCAGTAGTGCACATCTCCGCGGTTCTCGTCGTTCGGATTGTCGAACGAACCGCCGCTCGACGGCGAAGCCGGCCAATAGAACGTATTCGGATCAAGCTCGGCGAGCACTTCCGGAATAAGCATCTCGAACAGCTTCAAGTAATCGGTCCGCAGCTTCGGCTCCTTCGTCATGTTCCAATCGACCCAAGCCCACTCCATTTCGTTGTTGCCGCACCATAGGCCGAGCGATGCATGATGGCGAATGCGGCGCACGTTATCTTCAAACTCGCGGCGTACGGTTTCGGCAAATGAAGGCGTCATCTCGTAAACGGCGCAGCCGAACATAAAGTCCTGCCATACGATCAGGCCATATTCGTCGCATAGGTCGTAAAACCAATCGAACGGGTAGAAAGCTCCGCCCCACACGCGAATGGAATTAAAGTTCGCCTCCACGCAGTCCCGAATGACTCGCTCCGTCCGTTCCCGGCTTAGCCGCGACAGGATGTTGTCCTCGGGGATGTAGTTAGCCCCCATGGCAAAAATCGGCACGCCGTTCACGACAAACTCGAACGACTCCCCCCACTGATCCGGCTCGCGCCGTACGGTCAAAGTGCGCAGACCGATGCGGAACGTTGTCGCATCGAGCTGTTCGCCGCTCCCCACTTTCACCAGCCTTGCTTCGACGGTGTACAGCGGCTGCGCGCCGTAACCGTTCGGCCACCACAGCCGGGGCTCCGTAACGACAAGCGCCGCACGGCCTGCCGTCTCGGCTCCGGAGAACGAGACGACATCGGCGTTCAGCTTCGTTCCATCCGGTGCCGTAACGGTCACTTCCGCCTGAACGTCGCCGCCTTGAGTTCTGTCCAGCTCCAGCTTTACGTCAAGGCTAACCGTACCGTCCCCATGCCGCTGGGTAACGTACACATCCCGCAGCCGGGCCGTATCGATGCCGACAAGGGAAATCGGCTTCCAAATGCCCGCATCCGGAACGACCGGCCCCCAGTCCCAGCCGAACATGTAATGCGCCTTGCGCAAATGAGGGAAGCCGTCGACGGTTTCCTTCGTATTCCACAGCGTCCGCTTCGCCTGCTGTTCGGTGATGAACGTTACCGGCGCCCGAAACACGATGTGCAGCTCGTTGCCTTCCTTTCGAAGCAGGTGCTTCACATCCCACTCGTAGGTACGGTGCATGTTGTCGGTGGACGCGAGCTTTACGCCGTTCAGAGTAACGTCGGCCAGCGTATCCAGCCCTTCGCACACAAGCAGCACCCGGTCGCGGGCGAGCAGCGTCTCATCCGTTTCGAACGTGCGGCGGAATTCGAAATCCCGCTTGCCCAGCTCCGTCGTTACGTCTTCGTTGCACCGCCAGTACGGGTCCTCGATCAAGCCTTGCTTGTAGAGCTCGCCGACCGCCGAACCGGGAACCGTTGCGGGTAACCATTCCGTCGCTTGCGTCTCTTTAAACTGCCATACACCGTTTAATGATTGCGTTTGCATGATCGTAGACTCCTCCCGAGCTGAATTCGTTCTAGCTCGCCTCTTTTACCTTCATTGTAGAGAAACGTGCACTCGAGGAAGTCTCATTTTTTCGGCAAATGCACTCATGATTTCCGAATGTTCGGCGGGCAGCCGGTTACACGCGGCAAACCCCCGCCGCTGCCTATAACGGCAGCAGACGGGGGTTCTATCGTGGACCGTTTACAACGCGGCGGAAGAGCCGAACTTCACTTCGGACCTGCCCCGCCTCACGGCGATCGCTACAACCGCCAGCTCCGCCATCGTGCCCAGCGACTGCGCCAGGGCGCCGACGGTTGCGTTCCAGCCCGGCGCCGCTATGATGAAAATCCCCAGCGCCAGCACGGTAACCGAAACGTTCGCCGCCTGCGAGCCCATCATCACTTTCGTCTGGCGGCGCAGCATCAGGATACCGTTGCAGTAGTCGAGCCATGTAAACGACAACGTAAGCAGCATAAATACCCGCAGAGCAGCCAGACTTTCATCCAGCAGTCTTTCGTTCGCGCCGATCACATGAGTCAGAAACCAAGGTCCCGCTTCCGTATACGAAAGCACCGCTAAGAGCAGCGTCGGAATGAAGGACATCACCAGCACGAAACGATTCGCCCGCTCCGGACTCGTCTGATAATAATTCAGCACAATCTGGTGCAGGTACGAGAAGAAGCTGATCACCAGGTTCATCACGGAGGTCGCAATCGCGAACGCGGCGATCGCCGTCTCCGGATTGCTCGTCTTGCCGAGCACCGCATTCAGGGAAGGGCCGATAATAATCGCAATGAAGGAGGACAAGAGCAGAGGCCGATAAAATTTGAAAATGCCCGCCGGCTTCGTTACCGTCGCTTCCGGCGACGATTCCGGAGTCGATTTCTTCAGCAGCATCGTCCCTTCCCACACGGCGACGGCCGCTTCAATCATCATCCCGGCCAAGAAAATGATCGCTCCGGTGGAGCTTGTGACTTGCCCTGTCATCAGGAAATATTGTGACAGCGCATACATCCCAATCAGTCGAATCATCATCCCGATCGTCAGCCACATCGTTCGCCCGTTGCGGATGATCAAGCCGTGATATAAACAGCGAAGCCCGGAAAAAATGCTGACGAACATCAGGATGCGGTATACGTTCAGCACATTGTCCAGGGGCTCGCCCTGCAAACCGAACATGATCCCGAACAACCAGCGGCCCAGCGGCAAGTAAGAGATGGTCAAGCCGACGGCCATAATCGCCCCGAATACGCAGAACGCTACGACTCGCATAGCACGGAACGAGATGCGGTCGCGGACGAGGGCGGAGCATGTTTGGCGCAGCAGCACCGCCGGGCGTTCCGTAATCGAAAGCAAGCTCATGGCGATCGCATAGCCGGAAATAATCCGCTCAGGATTCGCCGAACGAGCCAGCGTACCGTTAATAATGACATGGGACAGCGTGACCAAGCTGGCCGATACGCCAAGCGGGATGAAAAACCACAGCATGTTCAAGAACGTCGGCGAGGCGGATCGGTTATTCTGCTTCATACGGCGGCCGCACCTTTCAGCAACCCCCGTACGATCGCAACAGCGTCCTTCTGCATCGGGGTATAGGGCAGATCGGCGACAAACTGCAAATACTCTTCGGCAATCGGCAGGATGGCAGCCCGCCACTCCTCCAAACCAATCTCTTCCTCGGACAGAAGCCTCGGCTCTTTGCCCGGCCGCTCCTCGAGCAGCATCAGCCGGATGCTGCCCGGCGCACCGTTCCTATGCTCGACGGCAAACGAGAAGCCCCGGCATTCCGGATCGCCGCAGCCGCAGACGAGAAACGGCATAGACCTCCATTCGCTGGCCGGGTCTGCGAACCGGTTCGGGGCCGTATTATCGGAAACGCTGAGCAGCAGCGCCGGCAGACCCACATCAATGCAAAGCGGCTCTTCCACCCATACATCCCCTTTAACGGCAATGCGAACATCCGCATGGATAATCTGAAGATCAGCGTCAAACGAGTAATTCCGGTAAGTCCATTCCAACATCAGACAGCACCTCCGCACCTTCCGCATCGTTACTGCCCATTATAGTCCGGTTGGGACGGTCCGACAATCGTTTTCCTGCGCATTGGACACTATTTCCAATTGGTTCTTTGAGTATTTTCGAAATAACGGTTCATACTACCTATCACAGGAGGTGATAACGATGGGTGCAGGACAATCCCGCAGCAGCAACCAGCTGGTAGTTCCTCAAGCAAACCAGGCTCTGGACCAACTGAAGTATGAAGTTGCTCAAGAGCTCGGTATCCAAATTCCGCAAGATGGCTACTACGGCTATATGGCAACCCGTGATACCGGTGCAATCGGTGGTCACATCACTCGCCGCCTTGTTCAAATCGCCGAGCAGCAGCTCGCCGGCAACAAGTTCTCCCGATAAGCAAGTCTTTCGTAAATACTTAACGCAGTAGAATTTGGAATACAACAAACCTCTACTTCGCGATTGCGGCGTAGAGGTTTTTCGTGTGCAGTGGAATGTTAAGTTAACCGAACTTCTCCGGGAGACTGGAAAAATTGTAATTCGACTCAAACGAGATACTGGCTCCCAGCTTGCCCTCGCGAACCGCAAAATCGTAACAAATTTCCCCGTGCGTCCACTTCTTGTATTTCAGCGCTTCCACCGCCATATTCCGAAACGATTGGATTTGCGTCTCCGTTAATCCCGATCCGTTGGGTCGTATCGTATCCCCTTCAAGCTCCAACGGATTGTGCCGGATCCCGAACTTTCCAACGACGTTATTCCTAATTTGAATGAATACCGTACCGGAAGGCAGATACGACAATTCCTCCTTCATCGTGCGGAAGACAAGCTCGACCTGTTTCGAGAGCGGGAGTTGATCCAAATGCACAATAACCCTCCTTTGGATTATCATATATGGTAATATTATGTATTATTAATGTCATAGTCCCATTATACTAAGCAAAATGGCATATTTCAACACATATTTACATTAATTTTCCGAATTGTCCCAAGCTTTTACCCGATTGACCTATTCGGTTGTGAAGATGATGCCGTGTGCTGTGTTTTGCGGTTTTGGTTGAGGCCATGAATATCATGCGGTTCGTGAACGGATTTTGAGGGCCTTATTTTACCGCTATCGCACTTTGCATTCAAAATAGCAGACTTTGGTGGCGCTATCGAATGTCAATTGATGAAATTGGGCTTGATTTTTCCCGATAGCTGGAAAATAGCGCCACCAAAATCCGCTAAACTTGTAATAGATCATGTCTTGAGCCAAATAACGGTTTCGGAAACCGTTATATTATGGGTTTCCGCATACCACAGGTTGTTTGACGGATTTGCTTGAAATGAATAGCAAGAAAAGCAGATGGCATAAAAGCCGGTCAGGGCTATTCCCTGACCGGCTTTTGTATACTTGAGAGACTGTCCCCTCATGCTGCAGTTTTTACTGTCGGGACTTCATCCTCATGTGCATGTATTAAGTTCTTTCGCGTTCCTCCGACTGCTTCGCTTTCAGCCATTTCGGCGCGCCTTTATTCTTGCGGTCGCGTTCCCGCTCCGCTTTGCTCGGCTGTGCTTTCCCCGAAGCGGAGACGGCCGCTCCTTTACGGACTGGCGCAGTTCCGCGCGCCGGTGCAGCACCGCGAGCCGAAGCCGTGCCGCGCGGACCCGCTCCGCCACGGCCGGGCATCGCTCCGCGGATTTCCTCCGAACGGCGAGCTTGTTTACCATCAGCTGCATTTCCGCGTGCGGGAAGGTCACCACGAGTTGATGCGCTGCCGCGTGCTGGCATGTCTCCGCGAGCCGATGGGTTTCCGCGAGCTACCATATTGCCGCGTTCCGTCGCCGTTTCGCGTGACTCCAAGCCGCTGACTGCCGCTGCGTCCCGGCGTCCCCCGGCTGCTCCGCGCAAGGGCGCTGCACCATGCGCAGGCGCCGCCTTACGCGCGCCTGCAGCGGCGCCCGCCCCCGCGGCGCGTCCCGCCGGCTTCGGCGCCCCGTCCGGGCGCCTAGCCGCTGCGCCTGTACCCGCCGCTGCGCGAGCGGGTCTCCCGCCAGGGGCGCCGGCTTCGCCCGTGCGCCCCGCCGCTGCGGCGGAGCCGCCCGCGCCCGGCGGCTGCGCCGCCAGCCGCACTGCGCGGCCGTCCGCCGCAGCGCTTGCACCCGCGCGCCTTCCGGCCGCGCGGCTCTCCTCGCGGCGCTGGCGCTGCGCCGCGGCGCTCCGATCGTCGACCGGGTCGACGATCCGGCCTTCATACATCGCCTTCTGGGCGATGTCCACACCGAGCGCCTTCGCAAACTTGCCGATGATGAACGTTTGCTGCGGCGTCACGATCGACACGGCCGTGCCGTGTCGTCCCATCCGGCCCGTGCGGCCGACGCGGTGCACGTAATGATCGGGTCCCGGCGCAGGGTCCAGATTAAAGACGTGCGTCACTCCGGCCACGTCAAGTCCCCGCGCGGCAACGTCCGTCGCCAGGAGCAGCTGGAAATTGCCGGCACGGAAGCCGCTCAGCACGTTCGCCCTCTCCTGCTTCCCGGCCTCGCTATACAGCGCTTCAATCGACAAGCCCACGTACTGCAGCTTCTGCACGACCTCCGCCAAATCTGCGGTCGCATTCACGAACACAATCGCCGACTTCGGCTTATAAGCGTGCACGAGCTTGCGCAGCGTCTCGATCTTGTCCCGCTCCTCACAGACGACATACACATGCGTAAGCGTCGGGGACGTCCGCTGTCCCGGATGAATGCGGACGAGCTCCGGCTGCGCCATCCAGCGTCGGGCCGTCTGCTCCAGCTCCGGCGGCACGGTCGCGGAGAAGAACATCCGCTGCGCCGAGCGCGGCACACTCTTCAGAATCAAATCCACATCGCCGGCCGAACCGAGCGCAAACACCTGATCCGCTTCGTCGATCACGAGCGTCCTCGTTTGCTGAACGTTCAGCTTGCGCAGCTTGATGAGCTCGAGCACCCGTCCCGGCGTACCGACGACAACCTGCGGCTTCAGCTTCAGCTTATCGATCTGACGCTGCAGCGACGCCCCGCCGATCAGCTGCTGCACCGTTACGCCGGTCGCCTTGCCCAGCTCCTCGGCGACTTGTACAATTTGCATGCCCAGTTCGCGCGTAGGCACCAGTACGATGACCTGCACATCCTTACGAGCCGGATCGAGCCGCTGCAGCGCAGGCAGTACATAAGCCAGCGTCTTGCCGCTGCCCGTAACGGACTGCGCCACCAAATCTTTACCTGTCAAAGCCAGCGGAATGACCTTCTCCTGAACCAGGGAAGGCTCCCGGATATCCTGTTCCTTCAGTACCGCCACGTAACGTTCGTCAATACCGAAAGACTCGAAACTGCCGTCCCCCGCTTCCACATCCGGGCCGTCTTCCGTTGCGGCGGTCGAACCGGTTGCGTCATCACCCGAAGCGGCAGCTTCGCCCGCTGTATATCCCACAGCATTCGAACCCCCCGCCACATCTCCCGCAGCGGCAGAACCTCCGCCGGTCGCGGCCGTTTCTGCCGCCTTTGTGGACGCCGCTTCTGCTGCGGCGTCTTCATTTTGCCCGAGCCGTACTTTCTCTTCGTTGCTTTCCGTCATGACTTGCCCCTCTTCTCGTCGTCTTCCCTGTCAAATACGTAACCCCAATCTTGCTCGAGCCGCTTGCGGATCGTTTCCCGGGCGCGGTACAGCTTCTGGCGGACAGCTCCTTCGGACATTTCCAGCTCCTCGGCCATTTCCTTATAGGACATATGGTACAGCCACTTCATCGCCAAAATTTGCCGATAGCCCGGAATCATGTCGTTCACGTACCGAATGATCGCATCCCGGACGAACTTGAGCTCTACCTCCTGCTCCGTCCTTGCGGGCAGCTCCAGGGCGGCGGCCGTCTCATTGACCATCAGCTGCGAATGGACATCCAGCTCGTCGCGGTTGCGGCGATGCTTGCGCAAATAGTTCAGCGTGACATTCCGGGTCAGCTTCCGCAGCCACGGCTCGAGCCGCTCCAGCTCTTCCAGCAACGGCGCCTTCTCCAGAGCTCTCAAGAAAGCGTCCTGAATAATATCTTCAACAGCGGCATGATCGCGCAAAATAAAAAACACTTGACGATACACCAGCATGTAAAATTCCTTGTACACCTGCTCCTGTACAGAGCTTTCCAGCTTCCGAAACTCGTGCGTCACCAGCAAAGGCAATGCGCTCAATGGTATGACCTCCGCCTTGCCATCGAATGGCTTTTGACAGTCTATTTCCATATTAGGGCATTGCCGCATGGTAAACAATAGAACAACAAAAAAAATGGTCGAAACAGGAAAAAAGTCTTATTTCGACATAGGACCGATGTCTTTCAGCTTGCCTTTAATCCAGCCGAACACCGAGTCGAGCGCCCGCTCGTCTTCCTCCTTCGGGAACCGGTGCGGAAGCCCGTCGTAAAGCTCCATCGCGTACTCCTTGCCTGCGGCCTCCAGAGCCCGGGCGAGCTTGCGGGCCTGCTCCACGCCGACCTGCGGGTCGGCCGAGCCGTGCACGATCATGATCGGGCTTCGCAGCTGATCCGCCCAATAGATCGCCGAACGCTTCACATATTCCTGCTCGTTCTTCTTCGGATGACCGACGACGCGCTTCAGCATGCGCCGCAAATCGACGCGCTCCTCATACGTCTGGAACAAGTCGCTTACGCCGCCCCAGATGACGACGGGACCGACTCCCTCGCACTCCTTGGCGGTCAGCAGCGCATTGACGGCGCCCCGCGAAAACCCGATCAGCGACACCGGCTTCGGCTCCACCTCCGGCAGCGAACGCACCAGAGTCACTGCATGATGCACATCGAACCGGTCCTCGCCGCCGAAGTCCTCGCGCCCTTCCCCGCCTTCGTTCCCCCGGTAGAACGGCGCAAACACGACAAACCCCCGGCGGGCCATCGACACGATCCGGCGGATCCGCACCATGCCTACCTTCCGGATCCCGCCCCGGCAGTAAATCAGCGCCGGACACGGCGAGCATTCCTCCGGCACGACCAAGTATCCCTTCACCTTCAGCCCTTGACTCATATACGTGACCACATACAGCGCCACATTGCGGGCAAAGCATCGCGTCCGTACCCGCTCCACCAGAGCGCCGTCAGGCAGCTTCACTTCGAACGCTTCCGGCTGAGCAGCCGTATCGTCGTCATCCTTGCAGCCGATCCCCCGCTCTTCCGGCCCGCCGCCAGGCGTCTGCTCCCCCACGTCACCCCCCGGCCCGAGCAGCTGCGGAGGCATCATTGTCTCCATCGGCTCGCCTCCCGGTTTGTATTCGATCGTCGTCATGTCCGCCATCCGCTCACCTCCGCTAGGTCTGCAATCGATTTTGACACTGGAAGCCGCCTTCCGTTACACTGGGGAATAACCTTATTTTGACTAGAAAGGCGGATTGTATGAATTCCGAATTCCATACCCAATTTCACGCACTGGTCGAGAAGCTCGCCGAGCTCACAACGGGCGACACTTCCGAGGACATGATCGAAAAAATCAAAGTATGGGCGATCTACAACCATATTCACAAAACGATGCCGGCGCTTGCCTCCCACTGGTCGCAGTCGCACCCGGAAGCAAGAGCCGAGGTGCGCGCTTTGTTCGAGGAAATCCGCGACAAAAACCAAGCGCTGCGCCAAGCTTCGGCCGCGGGCAAAGAAAGCGAATAAAACGGTCCGCCGCCAGCCAAAATAAGCCAGGATCAATTGAACCTACAAGGAGATGGATCACAATGGCTAAAGTGGCAGTGGAGAACGGTTTGGGCACTTTTAAGGAAGCGCTGCAGCAAAACGGCTTCGAAGTCGTCGGCATGGAAAACGCCGGCAACGCGGCATGCTGCGTCATCAGCGGGCAGGACAAGAACGTCATGGGTATTGCCGACACGTACACGCAGGCGTCGGTCATCAATTGCGAAGGCTTGTCTCCGGACGAAGTTGTCCGCCAGGTCAGCAGCCGCGTCAACGCAGCGCAATAAAGGTAAGCAGTGCATCTTGCCGAAACGGCGGATCCTGAGCGGGTCCGTCGTTTTGCATTTGGCGGGAGGGCGGGGCGCCGGCCTTTGGTCCAGCGGGAGAGAGAGTGAGCCTATTCTCGCGTCCGCTTCTGTCGTCTCTCCACCGAACATGGCCACCATTTCGCTGTCTACCTTCTGGCCGATGACCATCGCTGTAACCCTTCTACAGCTGAAGTCCTCTTGCAGCCGCCGCCGGACCGCCCTGCCTTCGCTACTTCTTGTTCAGCAGCTTGTGCGCAAACCGGTCGAACGAGCGCGGGAACATCTGGGCCAGCTTCACGCCAATCCCGGCATAGCCCGGCAAAATGACGTCGGCGGTGCCCCGTTCGATCGCCCGCAGCATCGCAGCTACGACAGTTTCCGGCTTCAGCAAGAGCCAGGATACGTTCTTCACGTAATTGCCGCTCGGATCGGCCTTATCGAAGAACGGCGTATCGATCGGCCCCGGGTTTATGGCGGTAAGGCCGACTCCCGTGCCGAACAGCTCCTGCCGCAGCGAGCTTGTAAAGCCGAGCACGGCGTGCTTCGTCGCGCTGTATCCCGCCGATTTGGCGGAGCCGAATTTGCCGGCAAGCGAAGCGACGTTAACGATATGTCCGCTGCCCCGAGCCAGCATTTGCGGTAAAACCGCCTTCGTACAGCGGACCGTACCCATATAGTTGACGTCCATCATGCTTTCGTATTCTTCCAAAGACGCTTCGGCAACATAGTCGAACACGCCGTATCCGGCGTTGTTAACGAGTATGTCGATGCCGCCGAATTCCGCCGTGATGTCCAGTACTGTCTCTTCGATTTGCCGGGCATCGGTTACATCAAGCCGCCGCACCGCATGTCGGCCGGGAAGCTTTGCCGCCACGGCATGAAGCTTGCTCTCGGAACGGGCCGTCAGAATCGGTACCGCCCCTCTCTCCGCCAGCCGCAGGGCGGTCAGCGCTCCGATGCCGGAGGAAGCACCGGTAATCAGTACGATTTTTCCGCTAAGCTGCACGAGCCCTCGTCCCTTCTATCCGGTTCTTGTACATGCACAAAAAAGTGGATGCCCGTTGCCGAGCTCCACTTTCGTCTTCGACAATGATGTCATTTTGCGCGATTAGCACTTGAATATCCAGCTCGCCGATTCCTTCCATAATAAGCGGGATCGTCAGCGCCTTGCGCATGACCCCGTCCTCCGGCGCATATAGCTTCGGCGGCGTAATGTCGACCCGTACACCTTGGTTGTACAGCATCGTGCTGGCATTGCCGCTGATCATGTTGCCGAGCTCCGATATGGCGCTTCGTCCGATCTCGTCCATCTCCGTAAGGACAAACCCGCCCATCATGGCTGACACGACCTTCAGGGCAACCTCCTGGTGCAGGCCGAATAAAATATCTCCCTGCATCTGGCCCGTCATCCCGATCTGAATCCAAATGTAATCGGAAACAAATTGAATTTCCTTAATGCCCATTTGCCCCGTTGCAGGACGGATGCATGCGACCTGCTCGATAACGATCCTCGCGGATTCTAGGAATGGATTAATATATTCAGCCTTCATTGTTGGTCTCCTTTTGCCACAAAGATGACTGCAGGAAGTTCGTCGCTTTTCCTACATTATACCTAATCTTTCGCGCATCGTATACACTTTTTCCTGCTTGTTTGATTATAAGAAAAAATGGAATATGTCCCCAGCCCTGTTTTTCCTTGTAATCGACGGCGTTCGATCCAAATCTGTCGACCTTTCCGGCAAACAAGGAGCCAAATGGGTAGTGAGCCGGCGAGAGGTGTGGTAAGGTAAGTGATAGTCAACCATACACAGACGTTCATTTGAAGCGGAATTGTCAGGATAGGATACAGAAAAGGAGTTTTGGAGATGCCGGCATTCATATTGGATTTGGACGGTACGTTATACAGCGGTTCGATGCCGATCCCGCACGCCGCCGATTTTGTAGCTTTGCTGCGCCGGAAGGGGCTGCCGTACGTGCTGGCGACGAACAATTCGTCGCGCACGCCGGACGACGTGGCGGCGCATCTGCGCGGCTTCGGCATTGACGCGGGGCCAGGCGACGTGCTGACCAGCGCACAGGCGGCAGCGCGCTGGCTGCAGGCCCGCGGCGGCGTAAGCCGCGTGCACTGCGTTGGCGAGGCGGGACTGCGCCTCGCCTTGAGCGAGGCCGGCTTCGAGCTGGACGAAGACGGCCTCGGCGCCGACGCGGTCGTGCAGGGCATCGACCGCGAGTTCACGTACGGCAAGCTGGAGCGTGCCGTACACGCCTTGCGCGCAGGCGCCGCCTACGTGCTTACGAACCCGGACCGCCTGCTGCCGAAGGACGGCATGCTGACGCCGGGTGCGGGTTCGCTGGGCGCTGCGCTCGAGGCCGCCTCCGGCGTCAGCCCCGTCGTCATCGGCAAGCCGTCGCCGATTCTGCTCGGCTACGCCGTCGACAAGCTGGGCTTGGCCCCAGACGATGTCTGGGTGGTCGGCGATAACGCCGCCACCGACATCGCCGGGGGCTTCCGCTCCGGCTACCGCACGGCGCTCGTACTGACGGGGCTCGCCACTCGCGATAACTATCGCGAGCAGCTCGCCGCGGCCGGCGTCTCTGCCGACGTCGTCGCGGACGACCTGGCCGAGCTCGCGCGCCTGCTCGGCTTGTAACGGCGGCTCGCCCGCCGCCAGCCACGAGGCAGCCAACGTCTGCCTCGTCGCCCTTGTCTCGCTTACCCGCCGGATCCGCCGGATCCGCCGGATCCGCCGCCTCCTTCCGCGCGCTAGCCGACTCCTCTCACGCTTAGCCGGAGTTCCCGCTGCGGCCCCGGTTACAGCTGCCAACCTTTCTACAGCTGAAAAATGCCCAGCCGCGAATCTCCTCGCAGCTGGGCATTGCTTCGGCTCGCGCCGCTCGTCTCGGCGCTATCGGCGGCTACAGAATAGCGCCCGCTTTCATCTCCTTCACCTTCTGGAGCAGCACATAGTATCTCATCTTCGCGGCATACGTCGACGTCTCGCTCTGCTGCACTTTCAAGGCGAATTTATGGACATCGTGCTTCGATATCACCCCTGCCTCGTACCGGCTTTCCATCTTGGCCAGATCCTGCTTCAGTTCGTTCAGCCCGCGCTTCTCCGCGAGGCATGCCTGATAAGCGTTCTCCAGCTCGTTATACGCGGTTTCGATTTTCTTGGTCAGCTCCAGCCTAGCTTGATTGTTTTTCTGCATGGAGATTGCTCCGTTGACTCCGAGGTATGTTTCGCCGTAGGTCGTCTTCGTCACGGAATATTGCTGCTGCCACACCGCTTCGTCAATATTGTTGGCAGCGATTTTCATCCCGTAGGAGTTCTTCAGCAGCTCGATGGTATCGTCCCGCATCACAGGCTCTACCGGAATGTCGCCGATCTCCTTCAGCACAATCGCCGGATCGTAGGCGACGCCGATATCCAGACAGAGCTGCGCCAGAGCCAGCCGGTGGTTGTTGGTCAGCATCGTCAGGTCGTCCTTGTGCTTGTTCATCGCCCGGACGACATTCTGCACGTCATCCGCTGAAGCGAGCCCTTGCTCCTGGAGCAGGGTTGTGCGAAGCAGCTCCTTCTCCAGCACCGCCTTGTAGCTGTTCATAAATTCGATTTGCTTGGATTGTGCGAGCAATTGAACGTATTGGCCGGTCAGCTGCAGCCGCACCCCGGCCTTCGCCTCGTCGCTTTGCAGGTACGTATTGTCCCTGTCGGTCCCCAGCTGATGGGCCGTCTCCTTCATTTGATTGCGCTGGGCCGACAGGATCTGCCCCATCCCGCCGGCCAGCTGGCCGGCGCCGCCGGTCAGCTGATTGACGCCCGTATTCGTCATGATAATCCACGGAGCAACCGCCGGATCCAGCACTGGCATGCCCGGAACGGAGGCAATTTCCGCCGGCGTCGCCGGCAGATGGCCGCTCGGTACGGATACGCCGGGCATGTCTGCTCTCTGCTGATCCAGATCCTTCTGCTTGCTGTCCTGCGCCGCGGCTTTCAGAAGAAGCAGGTTCAAGTTATACGTGTTATTCATGGCCCGTTCCAGCACCGTATCCAGATCAAGCGTATCGAGATGATCCGGCTCTGCATCGTTGACATACATGTTCTGAACGCGATTGCCGGTGACCGGGTCGAGCGTCGTCGCGGAAGCCGGCACGCTGAACGCAATCGACACCGCCGTCATGAAGCTAAATATTTTCACATTACGCATACATATCCCCCTGAATCCTGAATTATATGGTCATGCCGGAACCGCCGGTACGCACCGCCGGCACCACCGGCGCCGCCGCCCCCTCCGGCAGCCCGTCCGGCAGCATCGCATCGTCCGCATCGGCCATCTTGCGGAACATGACAAACCGGGTCAGCAGCATGGCTGCAGCATAAGTGATTCCAGCCATCAGCACGAGCGACACGCAGTCCCGCCAAATCGCCTGCAGATCGTTGCCCTTGACCAGAACATTGCGCAAGCCGTCGAGATAATACGTCAAGGGCAGCCCGTGGCTCAGCGTCTGGAGCGCCTGCGGCATCGATTCCAGCGGCCAGGTGTAGCCCGACAGCATGAACGACGGAACGGCGATCAGCATGGCAATCTGCGTTGCACCCAGCTGATTTCCCGAAAACATCGAAATCAGGTAGCCATAACCGCTTACCGCCAATGTGAACGACGCCACCAGCGACAGCACAGCCGTCAATTGTCCATGTATCGGAATGTCGAACACGAAGGCGCAAATCACGTAGGCGATCATCGTATTGGTCAGGTTGATCAGGAAATACGGCACGGTCTTGGCGGCGGCCAGCAGCCACGGATCCCGCTTCCACACGTGAAACCGGGCCCACGTCCCGTTCTCCTTCTCCCGCGTAACCGTTAGCGCCACTCCCAGAAACAGCACCTGCTGAAGAATGGCTCCCGTCAAGCCGAACAGCATAAATTCGTTGTAATTGAACGTTGGATTATAGAGCGTCCTGTATCGAAACGGAATCGGCGACAGCACATTCGCTACCTGCTCCTCTTGAAGACCTTGCTGCAGCTGCAGCTTTTTGGCGGAGAGGCCCATACTGAACGTCGTGATGACCTCGTTCGCACCTTTGGTCGCCGTATTGGCGACAATCATATTGCTGCCGTCAACGAGCGTAACGAGCGGCAGCGTCTGCCCTTGCTTCAGGCTCGTTTCGAAGCGGAACGGCACGATCAGCGCAACCTTCGCTCTGCCATCGGCAAGCTCCGCCCGCGCATCCTCCTCGCTGTACGCCTCCCCCGCAATTCGAAACGATTCGCTCTCTTCGAACGCCTGCACAATTTGACGGCTGAGCGGGCTTCGGTCTTGGTCGACGACGACCGTATCGAGCTCCGTCACCTTATGATGGGAATAAATCGAGCCGAACAGGAACGTGTATACGATCGGTATGAAGAACAGCATCGCGAACAATCGCTTATCCTTAACAATGTGGGCCCATTCCTCGGCAATGGTCGAGCGGACGGTCGGTTTCATCGCGTTCACCCCGCCTTACCGTTCCAGCGCAGCGTCATCCCGTTCAGAGCCGAGGGCGGCAGCGCCGGCAGCGTCACCTTGACGCCGAAAGAACGAATATCCGTTTCACCGGAGCTCTGCGTCGCCTTTTTTACGGCAAAATCGGGGGCCGGTGCCACCATGCTCACGCTGCCTTCGACCGGCTCCTGCGTAGCCGCCAGCACCAGTGATACTTTATCGCCCGGCTTCAGTCCCGCTGCCGCACCTTCCGGCATGTAAAATTTGGCCCAATGCGTCCCGGCGTCCTGCAGCGTAAATACCGGAAATCCGGTTCCGACGATTTCGCCGGCTTGCGCGGACTGCGACAGCACGACGCCGTCGCTCGGCGCCGTCAGCTCCGTGTAGCTCAAGTACGCTTCGGCCTCCTGCTGCGCCGCCTTCGCCTGCTGTTCTCCGGACTGAGCCGACAGGACGGCGCCGCTTGCCTGCTGCAGCGCAGCGTCCGCCGCCGCTACGTCTCCTTGCCGCACTTTCACCTGCTCCTTGTTCGCAATGGCCAGCTGCAGCGCGGCTTTCGCCTGCGCCAATTGAGCTTCGGCACCTCGCACCTCTTCATCGCGCGGCCCTTGCTGAACCAGCTTCATCTGCTGCTCGGCCAGGTCATACTTCGTCTTCGCTTCCTGATAGCTCACCTTGCTCTTATCGACATCCGCTTGGGCAACAAGGCCCTGCTCCAGCATCGACGTCATCCGGCTCAAGTTCCGTTCGGCAATGCTCAATACCTCCTGCGCCGCCTGCAGCTGGATCTCAGCTTGCTTGCGCTCCTCCGGCCTTGCCCCGCTGCGCAGCGCGTCTACTTTCGCTTGCGCCGCATCGACCGCCGCTTGCGCCCCCGCGATTTGCTGATCGGCCGTGTCCGCCGTAACCTGTACGCCCGCAGCGGCTTGCTGCTTCTTCGCCTGCGCCGTCGCGGCAGCGCCCTTCGCTTCGGCGATCCGCCCCTCCGTCAAGGCTACGGCCGCCTTCGCCTGCAGCACCTTCGCTTCCAGCTCGGCGTTCTGAAGCCGCGCCAGCACCTGGCCTTTCTTGACAACATCGCCTTCCTTCACCAGAATCTCCGTGATGCGCCCTCCTACCTTGAAGCTGGCGCTTGCCGTATCGGACTCGATATATGCCGTCGGATGTATCGATTGGACTGCTTCTGCGGAGCTGGCCGCCGTTTGCGTGCTCAGCAAGTACCCGCTGCTTCCGATAATTCCCGCCATAGCCACATACATAACCGGTCTTACCCACTTCATGTTTTCGAACCTCCGCTTTTCTTGTTATCCGGAATCCTTTGCATGAAATGTATTGTACAATTTGATATCATTAACGTAAATTTAATTAACCTAATTGTATCTTAAGTAAAACTTAACTATCGTTGGGGGATCCTATGCAAATCGAACAGCTGGAAACGATCATTGAAGTCGCCAAGACGGGCTCGCTCACGCAAGCCTCGCGAAATCTCCACGTCACTCTGTCCGCCGTCAGCCAGTCCATCTCCGGCTTGGAGACGGAGCTGGGCGTCACTTTGTTTACCCGCTCCCGGCAGGGTGCCGCTCCCACGGCGGAAGGTCTGGTGATCATTCGCAAAGCCTATGAGGTCGTATCCAAAGTTCAGGAGCTGCGGGACGAAGCGTCCGGCTTCTCGAATACGCAGACCGGCGAGCTTCGGCTTGCGACCATTCCGGGCCCGCTGTCTCTGTATCTGGACGCCCTGATCAGCTTCAAGAAAGAATATCCGCATATTAACGTAGAAGTTGTCGAAAAAGGGACGCAGGAGATCATTGACGACATTCGGCACAACAAAATCGATCTGGGCGTCATCATTTTATCCGAGCAGCTGATTGGAAATCTGAACGGGCTCACAACCGGCAAGCTCCTGGAGGGGAAGATGGTCGCTTGCGTCGGCAAGACGTCGCCGCTTTCTCTCAAGCGATCGATCACCCCTGCGGAGCTGCGCAAGCAATCGCTCGTCTTATACAACGACGAATATGTCAAAAGGTATATGGAGCAGTTCCAGGAAACTTACGGCAAGGTGAACATTTTGTTCACAACGAATAGCATCGAGGCCATCTTTCGCGTCTTGAAAGAGCAGAACGTGGCGACCGTCGGCCTCGATTTCTCTCTGGTGATGAACCAGGAAGCCGCCGAAGCCGACCTTGTCGTACTGGATCTGGAGGTGGCCGACCCGGAGCCGATCTATTTGGGGTATGTACGTGCGGAGGAGAAGAGGTTTTCCAAAGCGGAGCGGATCTTCATCAACAAGCTGAACTACGAGCTGACGAAGGGCTAACCTCTCTTCACCGTTTCTTCAGATTTTGTTAAGATTTCAGCCACTACGGATTTAAGATCTTCACGATATACTGGGGAGCATCATCGAATCGAAGGAGCGTTCCCCAATGAGTCCCATTCCCAACACCTCGAACGGCACAGCATCCGTGAGGTCTCTTCCGAAACAACCCGGCCCGTCTTCCCGGCGGCGAGCCGTCTTCGCCATGCTGTGGATGCTCATCTTTCCTCTTCTCAATACGATTTACGTCCAGCTGAACAACGACGACCGCGGCGTCCACAGCTTGCTCACCGACCTTGACAAGGCGCTGCCGTTCATCCCGGCGTTTATCGTCCCGTATTTGCTGTGGTACGGCTTCCTGTTCGGCGGACTTGCCCTTCTGGCTTATCGCGACCTGCCCCTCTACGGCAAAACCATAGCCGCACTAGCCGTAACGCTGCTTACATGTTACGTTATATATTTTGGCTATCAAACGACTGTCCCGCGTCCGCCCGTACTCGGCGAAGACGTGTTCGCAAGGCTGGTCCGCTTCATGCAAGTGAACGACGCGCCGTACAACTGCTTCCCCAGCATACATGCCGCGTCGTCCTACCTATTGCTTAGAGCCTACTCGGAAAGCAAAGCCACAATAGGCCCGGCCATTCGAACAGCTGTAACCACCTTTGCGCTGCTGATCATAGCGTCGACATTTTTCCTGAAGCAGCACGTCTTTATGGACGCCGTCGGCGCCGTTATCGTCGTCGAGCTGGCCCGCATCGCCGTCCGGACGTCTGTCAACTTATCGAGAGGAGAACACAAGCTTTATGGCGCTAGAAACGATCCTGCTCGTCGATGACGAGAAAGAAATTGTCGATATGCTGGATATTTATCTGAAGAACGACGGCTACGCCACCCTTCACGCCTACAACGGAGCCGAGGCGCTGCACATGCTGAAGTCCAACGAAATCGATCTGATCGTGCTGGACATCATGATGCCGACGCTCGACGGGATCGCCGCCTGTCTCGAAATGCGCAAAATCAGCAACGTACCGATCGTCATGCTGTCGGCAAAGAGCGAGGACATGGATAAAATCTGGGGGCTCAGCACCGGAGCCGACGATTATGTCACGAAGCCGTTCAACCCGCTGGAGCTGCTCGCCCGCGTCAAATCCCAGCTGCGCCGCTACAAGCGGCTTAACGTAGCTCAGCCTGCCTCCGACAATGTGCTGGAGGTCGACGACCTGACGGTGAACACCGCAACCCACGAGATCAAAATCGACGGCCGCGAAATCAAGCTGACACCGCGCGAGTTCGCCATCCTGGAGCTGCTTGCCCGCAACAAGGGAATTGTTTTCAGCGCCCAGAACATTTACGAGAAAGTATGGAACGAGCCTTTCTTCGAAGCCGACAACACCGTGATGGTGCATATCCGCAAAATCCGCGAGAAGCTGGAGACGAATCCGCGCCAGCCGAAATATATCAAAACCGTATGGGGAGTAGGGTATAAAGTCGATGCGTAACTATGAACAGCCGCCGCAGCCTTTCGGCCCGCCGCCGAAAAAGCCGAAAAAGAAGCTGTCCCAGCGTTTTCCGTTTCATATGATCGGCGGCCTTATTCATTTTGTAGTCGATGTGCTGATGCTGATCAAAACGAACGTCGCCCGCAGCATCCGCATTCAGCTCATCCTGACGTTTGCCGTTTGTACGGTCGCATCCATGGCCTCCTTTGCCGTCGCTGATGAAATGTTCGGCGAAGTGACGAAGACTGCTTATCTCGACTATTCCAACCGTTCGCGAGAAATTCCGATCACAGCCAACAACATGGCGAGCGCTCTGGAAGAAGAGAGCCGCAGCGTCTTACGCCGAAACGGGGAGAACACGCAAGCCGTCAGAACTGACGGCAGCGGACCGTTCGCTCCCGCCCAGGCAGCCGAAATCGCGAGCCCTCCCGCGCTGCCAGCCACGGTGAACCAGGACGCTTACTCCGGCACGTCCGAAGCGCCGATCGGCGCTTCGCTTGACGAACGGATCCGGGAAAGGTTCGACAATTACAGCTCGGACGTCAAGCTGCTGCTGACCGATATGAACGGAACCGTGCTGTACAAAAACCGACTTGCCAGCGAAACGAAAGTCGATACATTCGCCCTGCTCGGCAAGCTGGATACGGATCGAGGCGAGCAAAGCGAAGTCACGGCGATTCGCCCGGTCGAGCTTGGCGGACGCAAGCTGCTGCTCGTCGCTTCCGGCTATGAGGAACCGACTATCGTCACCCGGCGGGGCGAAAGCCCGTTCGCCTTCCTCGCCGCGCTCATCACCTTCGTCGCCCTGTTCTACTGGATGACACGCAAGAAGATGCGCTCTCTGGAGGAGCTCGCCGCCGGGCTCGTTGAAATTTCGCGCGGCCGTCTCGATTACCGGGTTCCGCAGCAATCCAAGGACGAGCTGGGCTCTCTCGCTTCGCACATTAACCTGATGGCCGAGGAGCTGCAGCGAACTATCGAAGAGGAGCGGCGCGCCGAGCGGACGAAGAGCGAGCTGATTACGAACGTATCGCACGACCTGCGTACGCCGCTTACGCTCATCATGGGCTACCTGCGCCTGCTGAAGGACCGCAATTATGAAGACAACGAGCAGGCGGCGCAATATCTCAATATTTCGTACAGCAAGGCGGAGAAGCTGAAGAAGCTGATCGAGGACTTGTTCGATTATACGAAGCTGTCCAATCACGGCGTTCCGATGCGGATGGAGACCGTCTGTCTGAACGAGATGCTCGATCAGCTGTCCGAGGAGCTTGTCACCACTGCCGAAAGCGAGCGGCTGTACTTGTCGCGCCAGCTGACGCAGGACCGGCTGTATGTACACATGGATCCCGATAAAATGATTCGCGTCTTCGAGAACCTGCTGACCAACGCGATCAAATACAGCCTTAAGCCCGGCGAAGTGCGCGTACGGATGACGAGGGAGGGGAGCCGCGTCCGCGTCTGCGTCACGAACCGCGGCGGGGCGCTGACCGGCGAGCAGCTGGAGCGGCTGTTCGACCGGTTTTACCGGCTCGACTCGTCCCGCTCCTCGGAAACCGGCGGCTCCGGCCTTGGCCTCGCTATAGCGAAGAGCATCGTCGAAGCTCACGAGGGCCGTATTTGGGCCGAATCGGAGCACGGCGAAATCCGGTTCTGGGTCGATCTTCCGCTCGCCATGTAGAATTCGGAATAGCGCGTCCCCACAGAACCTTCATCTCCATGCTCCACATGGATGTGAAGGTTCTTCTTTACGCCTTTCTCCCGGTGAACCGGTTGCCCCACCCTCTCCAAGCGCCTATAATAGAAATATAGACAGAATGCGCCGATTGATAAAATTTATCTATAAATATGCTGTAAATGGAGGTGGATTGTCTGAACCTGAACCAATTGGAGACGCTGCTCACCATTTCGAAAACGATGAGCTTCCGCAAGGCGGGCGAACTGCTCAATCTGACCCAACCGGCCGTATCGGCGCAAATCAAAAGCCTTGAGGATGAATTCAGCGTAACGCTCGTCGACCGCAATCAGCCGGTTACGCTGACCGACAGCGGCCGCGTGTTTCTCGAGCATGCCGAACTCATTTTGCGCACCGTCGACGATCTGAAGCAGCGGCTCGCCGATCTGCAGCAGACGCCGCAGGGACATATTCATATCGGCACGACCACATCGATCGCGATGCAAATATTGCCGCGGGTGCTGTTTTATTTTCAAGACTCGTTTCCGAAAATCAAGACGACGATTCATTCCATGACCTCCTCGCAAATTATGGCGGCGGTGGAGAATGGCAACGTCGATCTCGGCATTACGTATTTGCCGGACAAGAACCCGGCGCTGGAAACGTCAACGCTGTACTACGACACGTTCCAGCTCATCGTCTCGCCCCGGCATCCGCTGGCCAAGTTCTCGCATCTGACGCTAGACAAGCTGCGCAATATCCCGTTCATTATGCTGTCTCCCGAAACAGCCGGACGCAGGTTCGTCGATCAGCTGTTTAAGGACCTCGATATTACGCCGAATATCGTCATGGAGCTGTCCTCGAGCGAGGAAGTGAAGCGGATGGTCGAGCTGAACCTGGGAGCGGCGATCATTTCCAAAATGTCGGCGTCAAACGAGCTGCGGCTGGGTACGCTAAAAGTGCTCAATGTGACGGAGCTCGATATTACGCACCCGGTCGGCGTCGTCTATAAGTCAGGGAGATATTTGAGCTCGGCCATGCAGCAGTTTTTGCGCGATTTGAAGGGGATGCCGGAGACGCAGTTCCTCGGCTCGGAATAAGGAGGACATGAACATGAAATTTGATCTGCATACGCATCACGAACGGTGCGGTCACGCAGACGGTATGATCCGTGCATATATTGAAGCGGCGATTCAGGGGGGGCTTGACGTCATCGGGATTTCCGACCATTCGCCTTACTTTTACAGCAGCGTCGACCGGCTGCATCCCGGCATCGCGATGGCCAAGAGCGAATTTCCGCGTTATGTCGCCGAAGTGCTGGAGCTGAAGCGCGAATACGAAGGGCGCATCGACGTGCTGCTCGGGGTGGAGTCGGATTTTTTCCCGGAGCATGCGGAGCTGTACCGAGAGGAATACAAGAAATATCCGTTCGATTATATTATCGGCTCCGTACATCAATCGGGGGGCGTCAGCATCTTCAACAAGCGGCGCTGGAACGGCCTGAACGATAAGCAGAAAATCGCGGCGAAAGAGGAATATTACGATTTGATTCAGCAGTCGGCGCGCAGCGGCATGTTCCACATTCTCGGCCATATCGATGCGATGAAAGGATTTTTCCCGGCATTCTCGGCAATTCCGACACCGAAGGTGGACGAGACGCTTAAAGTGATCGCGGAGTGCGGGGTTTCGATTGAAGTAAATACGTCCGGAGGAACGAAGGATGTCGGCGGCTGGTATCCGTCGGACGATATTCTCGAGCGGGCGCATCATTACGGGGTGGACATTACGTTCGGCTCCGACTCCCACAAGCCGAGCCGGATCGGCGAAGACTTCGACAAGGTGCGGCAGAAGCTCAAGGAAATCGGCTACAGGGAATGGGTCTACTATAAGGAGAAGCAGCAGCGGCGCGTCGCTCTTTAGAGCGGCTCGCCGTTGGTTTTTGGGGAGGCGGGGAACCTCTGTTCCCTACGATATGATTGATCGTTATGTATCCGCATACATGTTTAATAACTCCGGAAAACGCCGCATTTTGCACAAATTCAACGTTTTACTTCCTGTTTGCATCTAGCTATGATCGTTTCATTGACGTTGCGTAAGCCATGAAAATGGCCGAATGTGAACAAAACCGCCGACAACGGGGAATAGTAACAGATGCTGGTGACGTCGAAACTCCTACAAGGCGGTGAACCCGGTGGTCACATTCAAACGTTTGCTTCTCGGACGGCCCTTAAAATCGACGGAGCTTGGCGAGCAGAAGCTGAACAAGAAGAAGGCGCTGGCGATATTGTCGTCGGATGCTCTGTCATCCGTCGCGTACGGTCCGGAGCAAATCCTTCTCGTCTTGATAACGGTAGGCACCGCGGCCTTCTGGTATTCCTTACCGATTGCCGCCGGTGTGCTCATATTGCTGCTCGCTTTAATTTTATCGTACCGGCAAATTATTTTCGCTTATCCTCAAGGCGGCGGGGCCTACGTGGTGTCGAAGACGAATCTGGGGACTTATGCGGGTCTCGTATCCGGCGGTTCCCTGCTCGTCGACTACATTTTGACCGTCGCCGTCAGCGTTTCGGCCGGCACCGACGCCATAACGTCGGCCTTTCCGGCTCTGCATGAGCATACGGTAGCCATATCGATTGCGTTCGTAGTATTCATTACGATTCTCAATCTCCGGGGCGTGACCGAATCCGCCTCAATCCTCGCCTATCCGGTCTATTTATTCGTACTGGCGCTGTTCATCATGATCGGGGTAGGCTTGTACAACGCCGTTACCGGCGGCGTGCACGGAACGGTACATGTACCGTTAAGCACACCGATGGCAGGCATCAGCTTATTTCTTCTGCTTCGGGCATTCGCTTCGGGCAGCTCGGCGCTCACCGGTGTCGAAGCGATTTCCAACGCGATTCCGAACTTCAAGGCCCCGGCTCCGAACAACGCCTCGAAGACGTTAATCGCCATGGGGATTTTGCTCGCGATCCTGTTTGCCGGCATCGTGCTGCTGGCTTATTCCTACGGCATTGTGCCGAAGGCGGAGGAGACGGTCGTCTCGCAAATCGCGGAAATGACGTTCGGGCGGAGCTTCATGTATTACTTTATTCAAGGCACGACAGCGCTCATCTTGATTTTGGCGGCCAATACGGGTTATTCGGCCTTCCCATTGCTGGCGGTCAATTTGGCCAAGGACAAATTCATACCGCGCATGTTCACGGTTCGCGGCGACCGGCTCGGCTACTCCAACGGCATTATCTCATTGGGCATACTGTCCATCCTGCTGATCGTGGCGTTCAAAGGACAAACGGAACAGCTTATCCCGCTTTATGCGGTAGGCGTATTTATCCCATTTACGCTGGCGCAAACCGGCATGATGCTCAAGTGGCTCCGCGAAAAGCCCGAAGGCTGGCTGCCGAAGCTGGTCATTAACACGATCGGGGCGGTCATTTGTCTCGTCGTCACGCTTATGTTCTTTGTGACCAAGTTCGCACAGGTGTGGCCGGTGCTGGTGTTCCTGCCCTGCATTGTGCTTCTGTTCCATCGAATTAAGAAGCATTACGTCGCCGTAGGCGATCAGCTTCGACTTACAACGTGCGAGCCGAACGTCCCCATCGAAGGCAATGTAATCGTGCTGCCGGTATCCGGCATAACGCATGTTGTGGAGCATTCCGTCGATTACGCAAAGTCGTTGAAGCCCGACCAGATCATAGCGGTATATATTCCATTTGAGCGGGATGAGGAAGCCGCTTTCGAGAAGAAGTGGAACCAGTGGCGTCCCGATGTTCGTCTCGTCACGCTGCACTCTCCTTACCGCAGCATCATCCACCCGCTTAGCAAGTTTATCGACACGGTGCAGCGGAAAGCCAACGAAGCCCATTATCAAGTCACCGTCATCATTCCCCAATTTATCCCGAAGAAGGGCTGGCACCATTTGCTCCATAACCAGACGAGTCTCATGATTCGGGCTTACTTGCTGTACCGGAAAGACGTCATCGTCACGACGGTGCCGTATCATTTGAAGAAATAGCTTCTTGGCGCACCGCCTTCATGGAGGTGCGCCTTTTTTGTACGCGGGGACGCAATAGATGCGTAGGGACAGCGGTTGGGTATACACAAAAAGTATAATTTTCCGGCGGCAAACAAAAACGGGACGTTTACACGTCCCATTCCGTCCTTATCTGCAAGTATACGATGACGAGGTAAGAAACAGCATCGACCGTACCGCGCGGCTGTTCCAGCTTACGCTCCAAATGTTCGACCATCGGCTCGGCGAGCGCCCCAAGCCGTTCTTGCGGCATGACGGGAACGTAGTCCACCCACGCGGACAGAAGCTCCCATTCCTCGGTGCTGATTCGGCTGCGCTGCTCCTCGCCGAGCTGGAACGGCGGCGCGACCTGCGCCCAGCGCCACAGCGCGTTGTCGATGCGCTGGCGGCGCTTCTGCCGCTCGCGCTGCTGCTCGACGATAACGACCGTACCGGCGACCATATCGCCGATCCGCTTATCCTTGGCGCTGAACATCATCGTAATGGCACCGAGCATATAGTACGACGGCAGCATGTCGAGCAAGCGGAAGATGTTGCGGATAATGACGGACAGCAGCGTAGCCGGCTGGCCGTTGTCGCGCAGAACGCGCAGTCCCATAATGCGTTTGCCGATCGTACGGCCGCCCATATAATATTCGGTGCCGACATAATATCCGGCATTCAGCAGCACGAAGACGACCAGAATAGCGGCAATGCCGTAAGCAAACGATTCCGCGGGGACGTTGCCGGCCGCTTGCATAGGAATTGCAATAAAGATAATTGCCAGGTAGAGGATCATATTGACCGCTCCGAGAATAAGCAAATCCAGAATGCCGGCTACCGCACGGCTTCCGATCCCTGCGGTTTGAAACCGCAGCTGCACCTGCTCGGGCGTCGTTACAACGAGCTCTTTGTTTAACGTATCGTACATAATCATACTCCTCGAACTAACGATTTAATGGTATGATCGATGAAGGACAAAGGAGGGAAGCCGCCATCATGGATATGGCCCGTTTCATTAAGACGAACAAACCGATTTGGACAGAGCTTGAAGAGCTGCTCAGCCGATTTGCCAAGCGGCGAAGCTCGCTGCAGGCCGCCGATATCGACCGGCTGGCTGCGCTGTATAGGGCGGCCTCGGCCCATCTGTCGGCCATCCGTTCGGCCCGAAACCCCGGCGAAACGGCCGTCTACCTGAACCACCTCGTATCCCGGGCACACCATCTCATGTATCAGGAAAATAACAAAAGCTCCATGCAGCTGCGCGAATTTTTCGGCCGTATCTTCCCGGATATGCTGAGGCGCAGGCAGCTGTTCGTCGGATTGGCGATGCTGCTGATGCTGATCGGCGGCGTTTCGGGCTTCCTTGCCGTGCTCGCGAACCCGCTTAACGCCCACATCGTCCTTCCCGGCGACATCGCCGCTGCCGTCGATCCGTCCAAAACCGATCTGCCCCGGGATAACTGGAATAGCCCGCTCGTCTCTACCGCCATTATGACCAACAATATCCGGGTCGCTATGCTTGCCTTCATCAGCGGCGCCACGCTCGGCATCGGCACCGTCTATCTCATGATATACAATGGACTGCTCGTCGGGGCGTTGGCTGCTGTCTTCTGGCATTCCGGACGCAGCTACGTGTTCTGGGCCTACATCCTACCGCACGGTATTATTGAGCTTACCGCGATTTTCATCGCAGGCGGCGCCGGACTTTATATGGGCTACCGCTTCTTCGTACCCGGCCCGTATCCGCGCAAGGCGCAATTTCTCCGCTCGGCGAAGGAGTCGGTCATGCTGCTGATCGGAACGATTCCGCTGTTCGTCATCGCCGGCGTGATCGAAGGCTACATCACCCCGTCGACTTTGCCGCTGGGCGCCAAATACGCTTTTGCCGGGGCGACGCTCGTGCTCGTTGTCTTGTATTTCTACTACGGCAGCTTTAAAGCGCGTCACGCGCCTTCAGCTCCAAATATGCATTGACCGCACTGAGCGCCAGCTGGCCGGCCGGCACATCGAGCACCGGCACGCCCTGCGCGCTCATCCGGCGCACGTAGCTGCGGCGATCCGCTTCAAAGTGGTTCGCCGCGCTGCGGATGAACGCCGTTCGCGTATCGTCCGGCCGCTTGCGGGACCATTCGTGCACGAGCGGATCGTTCAGCGACAGCAGCAGCAGCGAATGGCTGCGCCGCATCCGGAGGGCGTACGCCGGCAGCTCGCGGTCGTGAAGATAGCTTTCCATATCTGAGAATAGTACGAGCAGGGACCGCTTCTTCTGCGATTGCATGACCTGTGCGAATCCGGCTCCGTAATTGACTTCCGCCGGCTCGTGCTGCAGGTCGAACACCGCCTCCGTCAAGTCGTGCAGATGCGGCAGTCCTTTGCCGGCCGGAACCGCCTTGAGCACGCTGCCCGAGAAGGCGATCAGCGACACTTGATCCCCCTGCTTTAAAGCGACAGCCGCGAGCGTCAGCGCCGCCTCCAGCGTCCGGTCCAGCTTCGTCTGTCCCTCCAGCTCCGCGCCCATCATTCTTCCGCAATCCAGCAATATCGTTACCGTCTTGCCCCGCTCCGGCTGCCGCACGCTGGTCATCAGCTTTCCGGTCCGGGCAGTCGCCTGCCAATGAATGTGGCGTACGTCGTCTCCCTGCTGATAATCCCGGATCGATTCAAACTCCGAGCCGCTTCGTGGCTTACGGGCCAGCTTGCGGCCGTCGAGCAGCAGCGTCGACTGCATCGAGCCCAGGATGCCCCGTACCCGCGACATATCCGGATAGATTCGCACGCCGCCAAGGCACTCGATACGAGTCTGCCGTTTCCACAATCCCAGGCCGCCCCAGTAACGCATCCACACGTACCGAAGCGCGTAGCTGCCGCGTTCCATCCCTTTCGCTTCGTACGTCACACTCGCTTTTCCCTGTTTGAGATGAATGCGATGCACCGGCGTCCCCGGCACCTCATCGAAGCTCTTCCTCCAGTGCAGCGCTCCCGCAAACGTAATCGGCAAGTCGTCGGCAAGCTCCACGTGCAGCGGACGCAGATCGGAGCTGCTCACTTCCAGTCCGACTGTGAACGGCTGCTGCAAATCGGCCCGCTCCGGCAGCGTCCGCCGCACCTGTACGTCCTTGCGGCGGGGCAGCATCGCCAGGTCGGCGATACTAAGTGCCAGAAGCAAAGCGTTCCAGCCCCAGAACGCAGCCATTCCGGCGCCAAGCGCATAGCCGATGCCTAGCGGCACGACGCCCGCGGCGGCAAGCCCCAGCAGCCGGTTCGTCGGTGCAGCAAACTGATGGACGAGCCGGTCAGCGAGGAACCGGAACAGCGGCCAACGTCTCTTGGATGAGGTGGTCACTCGTAGCGCCCTCCAATTCCGCCTGCGGCGACAACAGCAGCCTGTGACGCAGCGCCGGCCGCGCCACGAGCTTGATATCGTCCGGCGTTACGTAGCTTCGCCCCTCGAGATGCGCCCATGCCTTGCTTGCCATCAGTACGGCGATACCCGCACGGGGGCTCGCTCCGAGCTGAATGCGGTTCGATTCCCGCGTTTTGCGGATCAGCGTCGTAATGTAATGGATAAGGGAATCTTCAACGACGATGCCGGCTACGCGGCGCCGCTCCTCCCGGACAAGCTCTGGCGTCAGTAGCGCGGCGAGCGTCTGCTCCTGCTGCGCCGTATGCGGCACATGCGCCTTCAGCATCGTATCTTCATCCGCCTGCGCCGGGTAGTCGAGCTTCAGCTTGAACAGGAACCGGTCCAGCTGCGCCTCCGGCAGCGGATACGTTCCTTCATAATCAACCGGATTCTGCGTCGCAATGACGAAGAACGGGTCCGGGAGCGGATGCGTCACGCCTTGAATCGTCACCTGCCGCTCCTCCATCGCCTCCAGCAGCGCCGCTTGCGTCTTCGGTCCGGCCCTGTTGATTTCGTCGGCCAGCAGCACGTTCGTAAACACCGGGCCGAGCACGGTTTTGAAATCATTCTCGCGCATATTGAATATAACGCCGCCCGTAATGTCGCCGGGCATCAAATCCGGCGTAAACTGCACGCGCCTGTAATCGCCGCCGGTCAGCTCCGCGAGCGTGCGGGCCATCTTCGTCTTGCCGAGTCCCGGCGCTCCTTCGAGCAGCACATGCCCTCCGGCGAGCAATCCGGCCAGCAGCAGGCGCACATTCACGCTTTGCCCGTACAGCCTGCTCTCCATCGCTTCCAATATCGCTTTCATCGAACGCTCACTCCTTCTCCAGTCGGTCGGTCATTTCGCTCATCTCGCGCGAACGCGTCACGAACGCCTTGCCTTGCGGCGCCGGAAGCTCCTCGCGGAGCAGGCGGGCCAGCTTCGCCTCCTGCTCCGCCGGCCAGCGGCCGCGCACGGCGGCGGCCGCCTCTTCGGGCGTGGCCTCCGGCCGCACGCCCAGCCGCTCCTGCAGCAGCAGCCGCAGCTGCTGCCGCTGGTGCCCGAGCGCCTCGGCCGCGAAGCGGCGGCGCTCGTACCAGCCGGCGACGGCGAGCAGCGTCTCGTCGCCGCGCCGGCGCACCCAGGCCCGCGGCGTGTATACCGGGCCGAGCCGCTTGCCGTGCTGCCACACCCACAGCAGCAGCGCCAGCGACAGCTGCACGCAGCCCAAGACAAACCAGGCGGGATACACCGCCAGGAAGCCCGGCTGCGCGCGCAGCCCGTGGTGGAACTCGTCGATCCACAATCCTCGGCCGCTGGCCAGCAGCAGGTCGCGCACCAGCGCATAATGGTCGTGCTTCGCAATCCAGGTATTCGTCAGCCAGTCCGGCTCCAGCACCATGACGAGCGCCCCTTGGCCTACGGCGATCCGTCCGGCCAACACCCCTTTGTCATCCGCCAGCATAGGTACGACCCCGCTGCCCGAAGGCAGGCGAAGGTCGGAGGAGACGACGCCCTTCAGCTCCTCGCCTGCCTGTTGACCTTGCTCCCCAAAGCGTTTAAGCGCAACCGGCGCACGGGGGCCGATAAGAGGAGGGGCTTCCGGCGTTATTCGCACAAATTCGCTCTTGTCCCCGAGGAACGATTGCCACTCCGTCGGGCGGCGAACGAACAGCAGCACCTCGTTCCCGCGCTCCAGCCACTGACGAAGCTGACCGCGCTCTTTGTCCGACACCGTACCGGGCTCGACGATGAGCAGCGTCTGGTTCGCTTCGCCCGGCAGCTCATCCCAGCTTCGCTCCCAGCGCTTTACGCCGCCCTCCCGCCTCCGCTCCAGCAGTTCCGTGACCGCCTTCGTCCCGTCGGTATCGGCGGAGACCGACAGGTAAGCCGGCTGGTCGACGGGCTGAGGCCTCAGCATCCACAAGGCGAGCCCGATGAAAGCGGCGATGCAGAGCGCCAGCCCGAGCGCCCCTCTATTCCATCTGCGCATGGCGAGCCTCCTCTCCGCTCCGCATCAGCTCGGTCACCAGCTTATACAGCTCCTCGTATTCCCCGGCCGTTACAGCCCCGTAGCCGTACCAGCTTCGATCGAACAAAGCCGCAGCCTCGCGGAACCGGACTTCCGCCTCCGCATCGGAGCGGCGCAGCTCCTCCGCATAGTCCCAGTTCGTTTTCCAGCCTTCGATCTTCAGCCGCGTCTGGCGCTCCAGCTCGAGCAGCAAGGCGAGAAAGCCGCTGCGCACCGCTTCGCGAAGCTTGCCGTCCGCCGCCAGCTGCTGCGCCAGCTCCAAATACTGCTGCGGCGAACGGCCGGCCGCTTCCTCCTGCAGCTCCGCCCAGGCACGAATGCGGCCCCGCCGCACAAGCTGGCGGGACAGCCATACGATCGCGATGACGATAATAGCAAGAAGCGCGATATATACCGCATATTCGAAAGCTTTGCCCGTACCGGGAGGCAATTCAAATGTAGGAAACAGCTTGCTGAGCTGGCGGCCGATCCATTCGAACAGATCGAAGCCGTCCCCTTTCGCTTGCCGCAAATATACGGTATACTCCTCCCGCGACAAGATGCTTTCCAGCTGCTCCAGCTCCTCCTGTACAGCAGTGCTTTCGGAACCCGGGCTACTCATACTTCGGCCGCCATTCTTCCGGCTGCAATCCAGGCAGCTCCTGCGATTCCGTCCGCATGTCTTGCTGCGGATCCTGCGGTACCTGATTCGCCGACAGCGTGCGCCGAATCAGCTCCTCCAGCCCGTACCCTTCATTACGCGCCCGCAAATCGTAGAAGCTGACGACATACGGCAGCATGTAAATCGGCATAGCCAGCATACTCACAATCGCCTCGAGCAGCGACCCGAAGATCGACCCGCCAAGCACAGCGATGATCAGAAGCTGAAAAACCATCGTGATCACATTCAAAATGCCGCCGACAACGATCCACATCAGCAGCATCCGCCAAAAATTCCGCTTCGTCAGCCGCCAGCTGCGCCGAAACCCGATCTTCTCTTCGCCAAGCGCCACGAACGGGAGAAAATAGCCCCAGCGGACGGCCAGCCATACCAGCACGATAACGAGAGCGAACAAGAATAAAAAGAACAGCAGCATCAGCACGATGCCCAGAGCGACGTTGGAGCCCGCTCCACCTCCCGCCAAGCCTCCTCCGGCAAACACGGCAATCATGAGACCGATGATCCCGCCGGCCGCCGCAGCATACACGGCGATAAACATCAGCGAAAACAGAAACGTACTGCCGGCCAGCAGCCCGATCCGCTTCAGCGAGCGTTTCACGAGCGTCCAGGCCGACGGAATGTCCTCGCCGTGAACGGCATGATGAACCAGCCCTACGACGGCTCCCGTCGCTAATGGAAACAAGAAGAACACGCCGATTGGAATAATGACAAGTACATATACGATTCCGCGCCAGCCCTCGAACATCGACGCATTCTGATTGTTGAAGCTCTCGACCCATTCCATCAAGGAATCGGTATCACCCAGCGAACCGAGCAGACTGCCCTGCGCTTCCTGGCCGCCTCCTTGCACCAGCAGGCTGAGCAAGTAGAACGGTCCGTACGTCATCAAAACAATCATCATCAGCTTAACAAAGTAAGTTCGATACAACTGAAAGCCGCGGTCGATCACACGACCGACACTCAGCGGCCTCCATATCGCTTTGTGCACATCCATTCCTCCAATAGGCCAAGATGGGTTTCCCATGTGCTATTATACATGAGAAACTTCCAAGATTGGCAACATTTTTATACGTTACTCCCCCCCTCTCTCTCTATGGGAACGGAAGCGGGACAATGAAATAATTTCGTTTGACCTGCGGATTGTACCTTATGTACAATAAGTAGGGTCCGGTTGGCCAGACCGTATTTTCGTGTACATAAAGGATGGTAAGCTCATGTTTTTGCGTTCTGTGATCGTTTGCTGTTATCTGATGATGGCTTACTGGGTATCCGTCCAGTATCCTTCGCTGAAGATGGTGTTCTATCCGACGCTCGGCGCATTCAGCTTCTTGTTCATGCATCGGGCGGACCGCATCGGCGAAGTCGGGAGAATCATTATGGGAGCCGCCATCTCCGTAACGATCGGAAGCGTCATGTACGCTATCAGCCCCGGAGCGGCATCCTTCTTCTTTACGGCATTCTGTACGATTCTGCTCATCCAATTTTTCAAGTGGAACGCCGCCCCGATCTTGGCCGTATCGCTGATCCCTTTCTTTGCGCATCCCGTGACAATGTGGGCGCTGCCTCTAGCCGTGCTCGCCTCACTGATCGGGCTGCTCGTTCCGATCTGGTTCATCGGATGGATGGAACGGACGGCTCTGTTGCTGCGCATCGCCCAGCTTTTTTCGGGTAAGCCGATGGAGATGAAGAAGGAATTGTCGTAAAAGCCTATCTCAAATCGAAATCCCTCCTCGCCTGCAAGCACTGCGGTCGAGGAATTTTTTTATTCGGCTTGCCGTAGAAGCACATTAAGGAGCGGTATAAGTAGGGGAATGGCGCTGCGGATGGTTGGACGAGCATCGCCGAAAGCCTCGCCCTTCAGGGGATTTTGCCGTGAGGAAGATGCTTCTCATTCTTACTATTCATTCATGATATTTCCATCTTGATCGTAATAGGAATAGTTTCGGAACGTATATTCGTTATTCTCAGATTTCGGAAACTCGACCCAGGTAACGCTCGCTTGATCAGGCGTAAAATCTTGCTCTACGATTTGTCCATTTACACTTAACTGCATTCTCGCCACTTTACTTTTATGATTCGTAACAATGATGAACATAGGCAGCTCCGCGGTGAAGACACCGAATCTTTTGCCATCCGCCACTTCCATATGTCGCCACAAATAGTTTCCATCCTCGTTTTTCTGAAAGTGTATGTAGCCGGGACTTTGGTTAGATAAAAATCCGACCATTCTTCCGTCATCAACATCTTTATAATCGACAACCTCGATCCATTTATCTTCATATCCTTTAAGGGAGCGAATGACTTTCACGATGGACTCTTTGTCGTTACCGTATAATGGCTTTGGACCGCGAAAAGTTAATAACCCTACAACAAGTAAAACAACGACGATAACAAGTAATACCGTTGTTTTTTTGGTCAACGGCTCCCCCTCCTTCCCCAAACAAAAAAAGTGGACCATCGCCTTCGGGGCGGTGGTCCTAAGGTGTTTATATTAAAAGGGGGTCTTGGTTATTATAATACACAGCGTTCGTTAGGATTGTATAACAGAATTATTTCATTTGTGTAACAAATTTGAAAGCGCTGCTACCTCTCAGGCAGCCTCCAGTCGATCGGCTCGCTTCCGATGCTGCGCAGGAACGCATTCGTCCGCGAGAACGGGCGCGATCCGAAGAAGCCTCGGTGTGCGGACAGCGGGCTCGGATGCGGCGAGCGAATGATGTGGTGGCGCGTGCCGTCGATTAGCCCCGCCTTCGCCTGGGCGTTGGCTCCCCACAGCAGGAAGACGATCGGCCGTTCCCTTTCGCTCAGCAAACCGATGATGCGGTCCGTGAATCGTTCCCAGCCTTGGCCTTTATGCGAATTCGGCTCCCCCTCGCGCACGGTCAGCACCGCATTCAGGAGCAGCACGCCCTGCTCCGCCCAACTGACCAAATGCCCATGCCGCGCCGGTTCCACACCGAGATCGCTTTGCAGCTCCTTGTACATGTTTTGCAGGGACGGCGGCACATCGACGCCCGGCTTCACCGAGAAGCTCAGCCCGTGCGCCTGACCCGCTCCGTGATAAGGGTCCTGGCCCAGAATGACAGCTTTCACGCTATCGTACGGGGTCAAGTGCAGCGCATTAAAAATATCGTGCATCCCCGGATAAATTTGCCGTGTCCGGTACTCCTCCTTCAAAAACTCCCGCAAGCGCACATAATACGGCTCCTCGAACTGATCTTCGAGCAGCGGCCTCCAATCGTTAAGCAGTATCGTCCCCATTCTCCCGTTCCGTCACACCTTTCCTTCATACAAGCTGTTGCCGTCTCCTGCGATTCATCATACGATGCGGAAGCGCATAGTACAATACCGCTGCGCACGCAACCGCCAATCCGGCCGTACCGTACATCGTTCTGTAGCCGCTGTGGGCGGCCACGACGCCAAGCAGCGCCGATCCGATTCCGTAGCCCGTGTCGAACAGCATGAAATACGTCGCTGTCGCAAGCCCTCTCCTGTGCGGCGGCGACGCTTCGATCGCCATCGTCTGGAAGCTGGGCAGCAGCGCGCCGAATCCAAGGCCGAGAATGCCGCCTGCCGCGAGCAGTACGGCCGGCGTACCTGCCAAGCTGAGTACAATCATCCCGCCCACGAACAAGACGAAGCCCGGATACACGAGCACATGCGGCCCGCGGCGGTCGTACAGCTTGCCGGTGAACGGCCGGGAGACGACGATCATCGCCGCAAACACCATAAAGAAGAAGCTGGCATAGGCCGACATCCCAAGTTCTTTCGCATATACGGATAAAAATGTAGTGATCGCCCCGTACGAGAAGGCGAGCAGGCTTCCTGCGAGCGAAACCGGAACGGCAGCAGGCTCGGCGAACTTGCGCCAGCCCTTAGCGGGCTCTTCCTTGCGAGGCATCCGCTCCGGCAAGCGCATTACGCATACGCAAACGACGGATAGCAGGGACAGCGCCGCACATAAGCCGAACAACACGTTGAAATCAAAATACTGCAGCATCGTCAAGCCAAGGAACGGCCCGACAACCATAGCGAGACTCATAAACAAGCTGAAGAAGCCGACCCCTTCCCCCTTGCGGGAAGCGGGCACGAGCTCTACCGCGATGGCTCCCGTCGCCGTTGCCGCGACACCGAAGCCGATGCCGTGGATAAAACGGAGCACGAGCAGGCCGTAAAATTGTCCAACAATCAGGTAGGCGCATGTACAAAGCAGAAACAAGACCATCGAATACAGCAAGATCCGCTTGCGGTCTCTCTCATCGAGCCATTTTCCCGCTAACGGCCGGAAAATGACGGCTGCGATGACAAAGACGGTCATCACCAGACCGATCCGGTTCTGCGGTGCGTGCAGTTCATCCGTAACGAATATCGGCAAAGTTACCGCCAATATGTAGAACGTCATAAACAAAAAAAAGCTGCTGAGACAAACAGCAACGAAATGCCGGTTCCATAACTTCTCCATCGTCGTATTCAAGGTGCTTCCTCCATCTCTCTTATGCTGTCGTTTGCTTTTTCGGTGATGTGGCGGAGCATGATTCGCAATTGAGCAAGCTGCTCGTCCGCCAATCCGGACATGACGCTGCGCATCGTCTCTTGCTCGATCGGGATCAGCTGCTCATTGAGCGCTCTGCCTTTATCGGTAATCAACGTAAGGTAGGAACGCCGGTCGGATGCATTCGGCTGCCGTACAACGAGACCTTTGCGCTCCAGCTGATCGAGGATACGGGTCAAATTTGTGGGATCCTTCTCCGCTTTCTGTGCCAGCTCCTTTTGGCTGATTCCATCCTTCTCCGCCAGCCTGTTCAGCACCGTCCACTGCTCGGTCGTAATCTCGAACGGCTGGAAGCGGTTCGTTAGCAGCTGCGACAATCGGCGCCCCGCATGATTGATTTGAAATCCGAGCGACTCTTCAAAATGCATCGTGTAGCTCCCTTCAAATTAATTGCTATAACAATTATATGTACACCAATCAATTTCGTCAATGAGCTGCATATGAACAAAAGGCTGTCACTTCCAGCAGATCTCCTCTGCTTGGTGTGACAGCCTTTTTATTTTTGCCTAATTAACCTAACACAATCCGGTCGTCCGCCAGCTGCTGGCCGCTGATTCGCGCAAACTCGCCGAGCAGCTGCTCGACCGTCAGATCGCGCTTGCGCTCCTGAGGAATGTCGAGAATGATACGCCCCTTATCCATCATGATCAGCCGGTTGCCGAGACGGATCGCCTGCTCCATGTTGTGCGTGACCATGAGCGTCGTCAAGTTCAGCTCGCGCACGATGTCGTCCGTCAAGCGGGTAATCAGCTCCGCTCGAGCCGGGTCGAGCGCCGCCGTATGCTCGTCAAGCAGCAGGATGCTGGGCTTGGTGAAGGTCGCCATCAGCAGGCTGAGCGCCTGGCGCTCGCCGCCGGACAGCAGGCCGACCTTGGCGCGCAGCCGGTTCTCGAGGCCGATGCCGAGCCGCTTCAGCTGCTCGCGGAACAAGGTTCGCTTGGCCGACGTTACGCCGAAGCTGAGGCCCCGCGGTTTGCCGCGGGCATAGGCCATCGCCAAATTTTCCTCAATCGACATGTTTGGCGCGGTTCCGGCCATCGGGTCCTGAAACACCCGGCCGATCCAGCGGCTGCGTTCGTGTTCCGGCAGCGCCTGAATCTGCTTGCCGTCGATCCGCACATCGCCGAAATCCGGCTTCATTACGCCGGAGATTATATTCATCAGCGTCGATTTGCCGGCGCCGTTGCTGCCGATGACCGTGACGAAATCTCCCGGATTCAGCTTCAGCTGAATGTTCGTCAGAGCGATCTTCTCGTCGGGCGTGCCGGGGTTAAACAGCTTCGATACTTGATTCAGCTCCAGCATTAACGTCCACCTCCTTGGGAAGGCGCGGCGGTCAGCTCGATGACGCGCTTGCGCGCGGCCTTCTTCTGGCCGACGGTTCTGCGCACCGAAGGCAGCACAAGCACTACAATAACGATCAGCGCGGTAATCAGCTTCAGATCGGATGCGCTGAGCCATTCGACCCGGAGCGCGATCGCATAAATCATCCGGTACACGATCGAGCCGAGCACGGCCGCGAGCGTCGCCCGGAATATCGAGCCGCCGCCGAAGATCGCTTCGCCGATAATAACGGAAGCAAGTCCGATAACGATCATGCCGATACCCATCGAGATGTCGGCAAAGCCCGACTGCTGGGCGATCAGCCCTCCGGATAAGGCGACAAGACCGTTCGATAAGCTGACGCCGATAATCTTCGTCGTGTCCGTATTGGCGCCGAACGAGCGGATCATTCGAGAGTTGTCACCGGTCGCCCTGAGCGCAAGACCCAGATCGGTAGCGAAAAATGCATCGAGCAGCAATTTCACAACGACTACGACGATCAGCATCATGAGCAAGGTTGTCTCCGGGTTGAATATCGTCCCGGTGCCGAGCAGTGAAATGTTTGGTTTACCGCCCATGATGCGCATATTGATCGAATACAAGGCAATCATCATGAGAATACCGGACAGGAGACCGTTGATTTTCCCCTTTGTATGCAAGAGGCCGGTCAGCGCACCGGCGGCAAGACCGCTCGCAAGAGCCGCCAGCGTAGCCAGCCATGGAGATGCGCCGTGTGTAATGAGTATGGCCGCGACCGCCCCGCCTGTCGCAAAGCTGCCGTCCACCGTCAAATCCGGAAAATCAAGAATGCGATACGTAATATAAACGCCCAGCGCCATCAGCGCATACAGCAGACCGAGCTCGACGGCGCCGGTCATGGATTCCAACATATCAATTTCACTCCTTTACGAATAAAAGAAGGGTGAACGTTAGGCGCGTCCACCCCGGTTCAAGCTGGAATTATTGAATAATGTTCGTTGTTTTGTCCTTCACCGCGTTTTTCATTTCATCGGTAACCGTGACGCCTTGCGCCGCCGCCGCTTTCAGGTTCAGGATCAAATCGAGGTTCTCCGGCAGGGTGACTTTCATATCCGCCGGTTTCTTGCCGTTCTTCAAAACGTCAACCGCCATTTGACCGACTTGGTAGCCGTGATCGTAGTATTTGAAGCCGACGGTTGCGAAAGCGCCCTTCTCGACGGTTTCACGGTCGCTGGAGAACAACGGAATCTTATTCTTCTGCGCCGTCTGAATGATCGTATCGACGCCGCTCACGACCATGTTGTCGAGCGTAATATAGAATGCATCGACTCGGCCGACGAGCGATTCCGCCGCCTGCTTCACTTCCGACGTATTCGTAACCGGAGCCTTGACCAGCTTCACGCCGGCCTTAGCCAGCTCCTTCTCGGCCTTGTCGGCCATAATGACCGCGTTCGGCTCGCCCTGATTGATCACGATGCCGACGTTCTTCACGTTCTTGAAATTCGTTGTAATGAAGCTCATGAGCTGAGTGATCGCTTCCGGGTTCGTATCCGCGGCGCCGGAGATGTTGCCGCCCGGCTTATCGAGATTCGGTACGATCTTTGCAGCGACCGGATCGGTAACGGCGGCAAACAGAACCGGCGCGCTCTTCACCTGCTGGGCGACCGCCAGCGCGGACGGCGTCGCAATAGCCAGTACGAGATCCTGATTCTTGGACGCGATCTTCTGAGCGATCGACAAGTTGTTCGCCTGATCGCCTTGTGCGTTGTTGTAGTCCAGCTTCAGGTTTTGGCCTTCGACAATTCCCGCGTCCTTGAGCGCCGCAAGGAAGCCTTGACGGGTCGCATCAAGCGACGGGTGTTCGACGATCTGCGAGATCGCGACGGAATACGTTTTGCCGCCGGCGGCAGGTGCGGGAGCCGTCGAGCCTGCTGTGTTCGGCTGTGCGGCATCCTTCTGGCCGCAGCCGACGACGCCGAGCATAACGGCGGATAAAGCGAGGGAAAGCAGAGCTTTGTTTTTCAAGAATATGTACCCCTTTCAAATTCTAGTGTGTTACCGCTTTCGCGCGGGAAAGTGCCAAATTAGGTCTAAAGTCCTCTGTTTCAAGCACCTAACTGTCTGCGTGCCCACGAAGCGCCTCTAATTAACCATAGTTTAATGTGCTTGCTGCGCTCCGTCAATGATAAATATCTGCTAGAGCCAAAATGAAAAAGACGGACCACTGCTCGTGCAGCAGGCCCGCTCCCAATCGGCTGATCTATCATTCGCCAAATTTTTCAAGAGATTGCGTTCATTGGGGTGGTCGTCTCCTCATTCGGGTCCGGCAAATAAATGAGACCAATCAAACCCACCTTTTTCCTGTTTGGATACCGTTTATTTCCGGAATCGTTCTCGTCGTATCGGCATAGCCGGACATCCGCCAGGGTAATCTAACCTGCGAAAGCAGCATATTCTTTGGAGGTTGATGGCATGTTTTTTTATACAGAACAGCTGATTAACGAGATCGTTCCGGATGAGCCGGATCCGGCCGCAGCCAAAGCGCTGCAAGAAATTTTGGGAGGCCATTTCGGCGAAATGAGAACGATGATGCAGTTCTCGTTCCAGAGCGCCAACTTCCGCGGTCCGGCGACCCAATACCGCGATTTGATCCGCGGCATTTTCCTGGAAGAGATTTCTCACGTCGAGCTGGTGCAAACGACGATCAACCAGCTGCTGGACGGCTCGGGGACCCCGAAGCAGGACGGAGCCTCCGGCGATGCGGCCTTGAAGAACGCCACCGGCGACGGTATCACGTACCATTACATCATCGGGGCCCAAAGCTCGCTTCCGGTCGATTCCGCCGGCAACCCGTGGAACGGCTCGTGGGTGTATGATCACGGCAATCTCGTCAGCAATTTGTTGGACAACCTCGTCCTGGAGGCGACAGGCACGCTGCAGAAGTCAAGGATTTACGAGATGAGCTCCAACAAGACGCTGCGCGAAACGCTGGCCTTCTTGATGGTACGCGACAATGCGCACCAGAACGCGTACGCGAAAGCGCTGGAAACGCTCGGCGTCAATTGGGGCAAAGTGCTGCCGGTACCCCAATACGATTTGAACCAATACCCGGAATGCCGTAAATATTTGGAGCGCGGCTGGAACAACGTGCAGTTCAATTTCCGCTTGGACCCTACACGGATCGGGGAGATCTTCAGCGGCCCTTCTCCGGACCGCAGCGGCGGCATGCTGTCCGTCGAGCCGCCTCCGGCAGGGTTCCCGGTGCCGGTACTTGCCGAGCGTCCGATGGAGCACAGCCCTGGCATTCCGGTGCCGTCTCCTGCAGCGGCGCAACAACAACAGCAGCAGCCGGTTATGGCGTAACATCAAGCACAAGAGCACACTGCAAATAAGATCGGCAGCTGGCAGGCTGCCGATTTTTTATTGGTCTACGCAGTGGACTTGTCTAGACCATTACCTCACTGCGGAAATGTATCTCTTCCGGCATGATGATTGCCTTCCCTTCGAATAATAGGTCCACTCCACTCGATCAACCTCATCCAAGTTACTCGCATTAGCTGCCGGCATATTTCTTAAGGAGTCTATTTTATGCCTCAGATAATCAATATGTTCGAGTATCCTAACAAGGATTATTCATAGCCGGCCTAAGGAACGCTTTTGCTGCAAACTTGCTTGCCGGAAATCGTTGCAGGAACAAGCGTTCTAGCGTATAATGCCAGCAAGGATGCGTCGCCCATATGGGCGCATTCCGGAGGAGGAATCGGACATGAGTGCACCGGAATACGATTATCACCATCTTGAACACGTCAAGGAACAAAGCAAATCGCAGCGAACGTTATGGATTACTCTCTTCTTAACGCTGTTCTTCACGATTGTCGAAGTGATCGGAGGACTCGTCTCGGGTTCGCTTGCGCTGCTGTCGGATTCGGCTCATATGATATCGGACGTGCTGGCGCTCGGACTGAGCATGCTGGCCGTATACTTGGCGCGAAGACCTCCGAATCCCCGGTTTACGTTCGGATACCTGCGCTTTGAGATTATTGCATCGTTCCTGAACGGACTGGCGCTTATCGTCATTGCCGCCGGCATCTTCATCGAAGCCGTGAAGCGATTTTTGAATCCCCAGGAAATCGATTTCTACACGATGCTGACGATCGCCTCGATCGGACTGGTCGTCAATATCGTCTTAACGATCGTGCTGCACCGCTCCATGGAAGAGGAAGAGAACCTGAACATCCAGAGTGCGCTGTGGCATTTTATCGGCGACTTGATTTCCTCAATCGGGGTTATCGTTTCGGCCGTATTGATTTTATTTACAGGGTTGACCTGGTTTGACCCCATCATTTCGCTCGTCATCGGCATCATTTTATCTTCCGGCGGCTACAAAATCATTCGGGAATCATATTTCATTCTTATGGAATCCGTTCCGGAGAAGTTCGATCTGGAGGAAATCCGCGCATCGCTTGCCGAGGTGGAAGGCGTGGAGGACGTACACGAAATGCACCTTTGGGCGATCTCTACGGACCACTACTCGCTGACCGCGCACGTGTTCGTCGATCCGGACATCCAGCCGTTCTGCATCATCCTGGCGATTAACGAAACGCTTCAGGAAAAGTACGGCATCACCCATTCCACCATCCAAATGGAGCATGCCAACATTCACCCGCACGGGGAATACGGCAAAGAGTTCCTGCGCAATCGGGCTAATCACCAATAACCTACGGAAAAATCCTTAAGCCGGCGGAACCGACGCGGCCGCGAGCTTAAGGATTTTTTTTGCGTTGCGCGTAAGTCCGGATAGCTGTCATCAGGGGACCGCGGAATAATGAAAAGCAGCTCGCGGCGTATTATACTATACCTATTACAACCAGAGTCAGGAGAATGGACATGTTCCTAGCAATCGCAATTATTGCGCTGCTCATTTATGGCGGGCTGGTCTATTATATCGGCTGGCGCGGGTATCGCTGGCTCCGCCCGGGGGCGGCAACGCGGCGGTTTAAGACCCTCTATATCATCGTCGTTGCGCTGGCCGCGAGCTCGTTCATTACCGGCCGCATATGGGAATCCAAGATCCTCGGTATGATCGGCGCTTATTGGATGGCTGTTTTTTATTTGCTGCTGCTTCTAGTGCCCGTTGCGCATGTAACGGTTATTTTGCTGCGCTTCACCCGGCTGCCGCGGCGCGGAACGCAAGTGTGGGCAGGGGTTGCGACGCTGGCGCTGCTCGTTGCGTTACTTGCCTACGGCTCGTACAACGCCTACAGTCCTGTCGTCAGCTCATACGAGATCAAGGTGGAGAGAGGCGCATCATCGCTCCCTTCATTACGCATTGCGATGGCGGCGGATACGCATTTCGGCCTGCTGTCGGGTAAAGATCACGCCGAGCGGCTTGTGAAGGAAATGAATGCGCTGAAGCCGGATCTCATCCTGCTGCCGGGGGATATGTTCGACGACGATATTCAGCCGTTTATCAACCAGAAGATCGACCGGATATTGGCCGGGCTTCAAGCACCGTACGGCGTGTATGCCACGCTGGGCAATCATGATAAGCATAAAGGCACGATGCGGCAATTGATCGAAACGCTGGAGAGCAGCGGTATCAACGTTCTTTACGATGAAACGGTTACGGTGCAGGACCAGCTGACGCTGATCGGGCGCAAAGACCGAAGCGACCGCGGGCGGATGCCGCTGAATGTACTCATGCAGGGCGTCGATGGTGCGAAGCCGGTCATTTTGCTGGAGCACCAGCCCTATGAGCTGGACATCGCGCAGCAGGCGGGCGTCGACCTGATGGTGTCGGGGCATACGCACCGCGGGCAAGTGTTTCCCGGCAACCTGATTACGGATGCGATCTACGAAAATGATTGGGGCTACGTGAAAAAGGAACAGCTGCACTCGATCGTTACATCGGGCTTCGGCTTCTGGGGACCGCCGATTCGGATCGGTACGAGGTCTGAGATTGTGAGCATTAACGTGCAGTTTGAATAGCGGAACATTGCCCATTCGGCTGGGACCCGGAGGTACCGGCGCTTAATAGCGCTGCATGAACGAACAAGCCCTCCCTCGGACGGGAAAAGCCGTTCGGAGGATGGGGAGGCCGTAAAGAGTTGCTAAATTGCGGACTGTCAGGGCATTAATTCCGGGTTTGGTGCGACAAGTTCCGGAATAGCGGATTTTCAAGGTGCTATGTTGACGCGATGCGGCCCTTTTCGAGTAGATTGATGAATGTATGCCAAAATAACACCTTCAAAAACCGCTATCCCCGCCAACATGACGTTTTTCGTGGAAATAACGACTTGCCGCTCCTCTAGTAGCGATCAGGAGAAGCACCACGCCATCGATTCGTGTCGTGAGGCTGAGAAGTTTGACTATATATAGAAAAAGACGCAGCTTTGAGTAAATCATCGAGCTGCGTCTCTACCTAATAAGTGTGACTTACGGATCGGCTAGTTAGCGGCAGGAACCTGTCTCCAGCCGCCGTAAGCGCTGATGTCCGCGGCCCCTTGGGCGGCATAAGCCTCGCATACGAAGCCGGGGACCGCCGTGCCGTCGGCCAGCTCGACCTTGCCGATGCCGAGCGGAGCCGGGATCGAAGCGACGAAGCCGCCGAACGATTCGAGCGGCATCTCCCATACTTCAAGAGCGATGGCCGCACCGCCCGAGAGGCGCTTGATCATCCCCGGCTTCGCCGGCTCGGTGGGCAGCTTCACCAGCTGATACACCGGAGCCGTGACCGTTTCGCGGACGAAGCGTGCCCCGTACCCGAGCATCTGCTTCTCCAGCGGAAAGCCTCTCATGTGCAGTCCGCATACCGCAACCAGTGTGGTCGCCTGGGCGGATACAGCATTACGGTCTGACGATGCTGTCACAGAGGCTGTTTCCGCAACCCCCCCTGTTTCTCCTGTCCACTGGGCCGCCGCCCCGGCCAGCATGCCTTCGTTCTCGGCAAGTGCGAACAGCGTGACGCCGAACGGCAGCTCCGCCGCCGCTTCGCCGGCCGGTACGGCGATAGCGCCGAGGTCCAGCAAATTGCAGTGGTTCGTATACCGCCCCATGTCGCGGTTCGTTTCGATCGGGGCTGTACGCACCTGTTCACGCGTCCATGTACCTCCGCATGTCGGCAGCACGAGCACGGCATCCTGCAGCAGCTTCTTCGCTTCCAGCTTCAGCGCTTGCAGCCGGTGAATTGCCTGAAAGACGGAAGCGGCATCATATCCGGAGCCCGCTGCCGCGGAGCCGGAGCGCAGGATGCGCTCCGTTACCGGAAACGCCGTGCCGGGATGCGATTCGATGAATTCGCCCAGCTGCGCCCAGCGCTCTGCAACCCAAGGACCCTCATACAGCAGAGCCGCCGCCTCACGAAGGAATTCCGTATCGATATACTCTACTTGAATGCCTTGACGCTCCCAACGCTTCGCCGCCGTCTGCCACGCCCGCTCGTAGTCATTCGCCCAAGGGCCGTAGAAGGAGAGCGGCTCGCGGGGCAGCAGCACGCGAGCCGGCAGGGCCGCCGCCGGCGCAGCCGATGCGCGGGACCACGGGTCCAGCGCATCGGCTCCGCGCACGACCGCGTCGACGGTCAGCGCGTCGGCCAGCGTATGCGTGAACGCCGTCACGCAATCGAGGCTGGCGCAGGCCGGGACGACGCCTCGTACCGGCCATGCGCCGACGGCGGGCTTGTAGCCGACAAGCCCGTGCAGCGCCGCCGGCACCCTTCCGGAGCCGGCGGTGTCGGTCCCGAGCGCGAACGCCGCATGGCCGCGCGCTACGGCAACGGCGGAGCCCGAAGAGGAGCCGCCGCTGATCAGCTCCGGGCGCAAGCCGTTATGCGTCTCGCCGTACGGGCTGCGCGTGCCGACCAGACCGGTCGCGAACTGGTCGAGGTTCGCCTTCCCGACCGGTATCGCTCCTGCTGCGACGAGCCGGTCGACGACCGTCGCATGCGTATCCGGCACGTAAGCGTAGTCCGGACATGCGGCCGTCGTCGGCATCCCCGCCACATCAATGTTGTCCTTGACGGCGAACGGAATCCCCCAAAGCGGCGCCTGGTCCGGATCCATTAGCGCCAAAGCGTCCACATACGGCTGAATCCGGTCCGGCGCAGGCGGCGTGATCCAAATGTTCATATCCTTATCGGCTTCCGCCCGCCGCACGATATCGGCGACGATTTCCGCCGGCGTAATTGTCCCCTGCCGGTATTGCTCGCGCAGCCCGCTGATCGTCCAAGTCATCCCGCCATCGCCTCCTTCGCTTCCGCTGCGGTTAGTCCCGCGAGCAGCCGTCCCGCATGCACCTCGTCGCCCGGCGCGACGAACACCGCCTCTATGACGCCGTCGCACGGTGCGTGCTGCGGGAATTCCATTTTCATACTTTCGACGATAAGCAGCGCCTCGCCCTTCACGACCCGCTGCCCCGGCTCGACAAGCACTTTCCAAACGCTTCCCGGCATGTTGCATCTTACCGCAGCGGCCCCTTCCGGCAGCTCCTCCTCGGATGCTTCCGTCCCTGACTCATGCACCGATACGTATTCCGCCAGCCCGAGCGCCTTCCAGCTTTCCCGCTCCGCTTGGAATGCCGATCGCTGCATGTCGCGGAAATCGGCGCTGTCTCCCTCAATGGAAGCAAGGAACGCCAAATATTCGCCTAAATCAAACGTCGTTTCCTCAATCTTGACGTCAAAGCGTCCGCGCACGAAATCCTCGCGTAACGTCAGCAGCTCCTCCGCTCCGACCTCGTAGAACCGGATCTGGTCAAAAAAACGCAAGAGCCACGGCTTCCCCGGAACGAAGCTGGCCGTCGAGCGCAGCTTATTCCACATCTGCACGGTCCGGCCGACGAACTGATAGCCGCCCGGCCCTTCCATGCCGTACACGCACATATACGCGCCGCCGATGCCGACGGCGTTCTCCGGCGTCCATGTCCGGGCCGGATTGTACTTCGTCGTCACGAGCCGGTGCCGAGGGTCGACCGGCGTCGCCACCGGCGCTCCTAAATAGACGTCGCCGAGGCCGAGCACCAAATACGTCGCATCATATACGATCCGCTTCACCTCGTCGATACCGTCCAGCCCGTTGATCCGCCGGATAAACTCGAGGTTGCTCGGGCACCAGGGAGCATCCGGGCGCACGTTCGCTTGGTAGCGCTCGATGGCCAGCTGTGTTGCAGGATCGTCCCATGAAAGCGGAAGGTGAACGATACGAGACTGCACCCGAACCGACTCCAGCGCGGGCAGCTCCCGGTCGAGCTCGACGATCCGGCGGCACATCTCCTTGACCGTCATCCGTGCCGGATCGATATGCACCTGCAGCGAGCGTATTCCCGGCGTCAAGTCCAGCACCGCAAGCTCGTCGCTGCGGGTCTCGATGGCCTGCATCAGCTCATGCACCTGGAAGCGCAGCATCAGATCCAGCTCCATCGGTCCGTACTCGACAAGAAGGTAGCTGTCGCCGCAGCAGCGTACCGTCAGCGGGAAGCGCCGCCCCTCGGACTCGGCGGCGAGCAGCGGATAATCCGGTGTCAGGCGCGCGCCGGCATGAGCCAACGGCAGACCGACCCTTCCTGTAGACTCGCGCCGCCCCTCGCCGATCGCCGCCAGCTGAGCCTCCATGCTGCGGCGCATCGCCTCCGCTTCCTCCAGCGTCAGCAGCTGAAACTTGACCTTGTCGCCTGCATGCAGCTGGCCGATCTTCCACAGCTCCGCCGTCGCCGTCGTCACCGGGCAAACGAACCCGCCCAGGCTCGGTCCGTCCGGGCCGAGCAGGATCGGCATGTCGCCGGTCAAATCCAAAGTCCCGATCGCATATGCATTGTCGTGGATGTTCGACGGATGCAGTCCCGCTTCCCCTCCGTCCTCGCGCGCCCAGAGCGGGGCGGGCCCGATCAGGCGCACGCCGGTGCGCGACGAATTGAAATGAACCTCCCAGCTGACCGAAGTGAGCTGCTCCAAATATTCCGGCTTCAAGAACTCTCCTGTGCAATGCGGCCCCGGCACGACGCCGATCGTCCACTCCCGGGTCAGCTCCGGCCGCGCTTCAGCCGCCAACCCTTCCAGCACGGTCGGCTGACCTACTCCTGCGCCTGCACCTGCACCTACGCCTGCACCTGCACCTACACTTACTCCTGCGCCTGCGCCTGCACCTGCGCCTGCGCCTGCACCTACGCCTACGCCTGCAACTTCGCCACGACGCACGCCGAGCACATCTCCCGGCCGCAAAGCGCGTCCTCCGTGCCCGCCGAAGCCGCCCAGCGTAAACGTCGCCGAGCTCCCCAGCACGCGAGGCATATCGAAGCCTCCCGCCACGAGCAAATACGAGCGCATCCCGATCGCCGCTTCCCCGAACTGCAGCACCGCGCCCCGTTCGGCATACACCGGCTTATACAGCGGCACCGCAGCACCGTCCAGCTCAGGCTTCATGTCGGCGCCGGTAACGCAGAACCACATCGCCTCGCGAAACCGGTAGGCGCCTCCGCGCAGCGTCAGCTCCAGCCCGCTTGCCCCGTCATCGTTCCCGAGGAGCTTGTTGCCGATACGGAATGCATACGGATCCATCGGTCCGCACGGCGGTACGCCGACATTCCACAGGCCGGTACGCCCCGGAACGTCCTGCACCGTCGTCTGTACGCCGCCGTCGAGCACTTCGAGCGCATGTTCTCCCGGAGCGAACTTCTCCAGCATGCGCGTAAATACGCCGCCGCTGACAAAGTCCGGCTCCTGCAGCAATGCCCGCACGTAGCTGAGATTCGTCGTAATCCCGTAGAAGCGGGACGCCTCCAGCGCCGCGCTCAGCTTCGCCGAAGCTTCCTCCCGGTCGCGGCCGTGCACGATAATTTTCGCCAGCATCGGATCATATAACGTCGTTACCGTCATGCCGTCACGCACCCACGTCTCGACTCTCACCCCCTCAGGAAGCAGAACTTGATCCAGCTGCCCGGCGCTCGGCCGGAAGCCCAGCAGGCAATCCTCGGCATAAATGCGCGCCTGCATGCTGTGACCGGAAGGCTCCGGCACGAGCGCCGCCAGCCCCCGCAGCTCGTCGGCTGCCTCGCGCACCATCCATTCCACGAGATCGACGCCGAGCACTTCCTCCGTTACTCCGTGCTCCACCTGAAGCCGCGTATTCACCTCGAGAAAATAAAACTCCCGCGTCGCCGCATCATACAGAAACTCGACCGTACCCGCGCTGCGGTAGCCGGCCTCCGCCGCCAGCCGCTGCGCCGCCGCCAGCATGCGTTCCCGCACCTCCGCCGGGAAATCCGGCGCCGGACTTTCCTCAATCACCTTCTGATTGCGCCGCTGCACCGAGCAGTCCCGTTCGCCGAGCGCCACAACTTCGCCGAACCGGTTGCCGAAGATTTGCACCTCCACATGCCGGGCCCGGGCGATATATTTCTCCAGAAACATGCCGCCGTTCTTAAAATTCGTTTCGGCAAGATGACGCACCGATTCGTAGGCGCCGCGCAAAGTCGCCTCGTCCACGCAAACGCGCATGCCGATACCGCCGCCTCCGGCGGTGCTTTTCAATATAACCGGATAGCCGACCCTCTCCGCCTGCTCCAAAGCTTCGTCCAGCGACGCGATGAGCGGCGTTCCCGGCAGCATCGGCACTCCCGCGCGCTGGGCAATGTCCCGGGCGGCATGCTTCAGCCCGAACATTTCCATCTGCTCCGGCGTCGGTCCGATGAAGACGATCCCGCGCTCGCGGCAGGCGCGGGCGAAGTCGGCATTTTCGCTCAAAAAGCCGTAACCGGGATGTATCGCCTGCGCACCGATCTTCTCCGCCGTCCGCAGAATCAGCTCTGCATTCAAATAACTGTCCTTCGCCGCACCCTCGCCGATCAGCACCGCCTCATCCGCGCCGTCGACATGCAGACTGTCCTGGTCGGCCTGCGTATACACCGCTACGGAAGCGATGCCCATTCGGCGCAGCGTGCGTTCAATCCGGCAGGCGATGGCGCCCCGGTTGGCAATCAAAATTTTCGTAAACATATGGACCCCTCCCTGTAGTACGTTAACGGCGCTGCCCTACCGATCCCAGACGAGCACCCGGATCGGCGTCGGATTGTAGGCGTTGCACGGATTATTCAGCTGCGGACAGTTGCTGATCAGCGCTATCGTCCGCCGTATCGACACGAGCTCGACATAACAGCCCGGAGCGGAGACGCCGTCGGCAAACGTCAGATCGCCCTCCGGCGTAACCGGGACGTTCATGAAGAAGTTGATGTTCGGAGCCAAATCCCGCTTGCCGAGCTCCAAACCGGACTTCGCCAGCTGCAGCATGAACGTGTCCCGGCAATTGTGCATCGGCAGCGTATCGTGCGAATACCGCACCGTGTTGCTTTGCGCCGAGCAAGCGCCGCCGACCGTATCGTGGCGGCCTACCGTGTCGGCTGTAATCTTCAGCAGCGCCTCGCCGGACTCCGTGCGCAGCACGGAGCCAGCGGTCAAATACAGATTGCCTTGGCCGGCAATCGTCGCCGCCGCACTGTAATGGTCTTCCGGCTTGTCGGCATCATAGAACAGCGTATCCGCCGCCTGATTCCCCTCAAGATCAACGATCCGCAGCGCCTGCCCGGGCTTCAGCTCGCCCATCCAGCCGTCGCCGGCGAGCACCGTTACATCGAGTACCGCGTCCTCTTCCCGCCGGGAGCTTTCCACTCGTCTGAATTGCGTCATGTCCGATTCCTCCTCCGATATAGGTCAGCCCCTTCTACAGAAGGGCATAGTAGTCCCACGTATTCTCGAAAGCCCGGCGGTTCTCGCCACGATGATTAACGCATACGTCATTCTCCGCATCGACCGGCCGGGCCTCCCGCACAGTGAGCTCAACCGGCACTGACGGATACGCCGTACGCGGATCCAGCGGATTCGGCGTGTTGCTCACAACGACGAGAACATCCATCTCCGTACGCAGCGTCAGCCTTGCTCCCGCCGGACAATGCCCTTCCACGAAACGAAGCGCGCCCGACTCCTCCACGACCACCTTGGAAAATACGTTCACCGGAGGCACGATATCCCGCGCCCCTAATCCGTTTCGGACGAGCTCGACGGTCACATTTTCCAGTCCGCTCCGGAACCATTCGTTGCGCTGCGCCTGATACGTCGTCGTCCCGTACTTCGCGTCCGTTGCCGCCCGCGTCGTCAGCCCCGCAACCGGATCGTGCCAGCCTAACGTGTCTTCCACAATGCTGGCCAGCACGCGTCCGTTATCGCTCATCAGCACGTTGCCCGTCGTAAGATGCGCCGTATACTGCGCCTTCAGCGTATCCGGCATATTGTACCGCTCCGTCAGGTCGGCCGCATTGTACAGCAGCACCGCTATATTCGCACCGGCCTCCAGCGCCGTGAACGTCAGCTCCTTGCCCTTGCCGATCCGTCCCGACCACTTGCCTCCCGCCGGCACCGTCTTGCTCCATGTCCCGCTCATCCGAATACCCTCCTTGAAAAGTCGAATAGCCCGGAAAATCAAACGTTCTTGATCTCCCAGGCTTTTGTCCTTCCGTGTTATACCGCTCAGCGAGCCGCACTCCAGGGTGCCTCGCAGGCGATACGCCGTCTCTCGGACCAGTCTTGACCTTCCGGCAATAACGCCCTTGGCCAACGGAACCCTAGACAGCTTTACCGATATGTAATTGTCGGTCAATCGTGATGATGGCCGATCAGCGACACGATCTGCCGCTTCAGCTTCATGAACGGCTCCGCGTCGCGGCCGTCCGGATGCTGCTTCAGTTCGGCCGGAATCGTGAATTCGGCGCGGACGCGGCCCGGGTTCGGGTCCATGACATACACCTTCTGCGACAGGAACACCGCTTCTTCAATATCATGCGTGATGAAGACGATCGTCGTCTTCTCCTGCTCCCATATCGTTAGCAGCAGCCTCTGCATCGCTTCCTTCGTCTGCGGATCGAGCGCGCCGAACGGCTCATCCATCAGCAGCACTTCCGGGTTGGACGCCAGCGCTCTGGCGATTGCGACACGCTGCTTCATACCGCCGGACAGCTCCTTCGGGTACGCCTTGGCGAACTTCGCAAGCCCGACCAGCTCCATGAACCGGTCGGCGATCGCCCGCTTCTCGAACAGCGGCACCTTCTTGAGCGTCAAGCCGAACTCGATATTTTCGCGGACGGTCAGCCAGGGGAACAGCGTGTACGCTTGGAATACCATACCCCGGTCGGCGCCCGGTCCTTCGATCGGCTTGCCATGCATCTCCAGCTCGCCGCTCGTCGGCTCGTCGAGCCCCGCTATCATGCGCAGCAGCGTCGATTTGCCGCAGCCCGAAGGTCCGACGAAGGAGACGAACTGATTGTCGTACACCTCGAACGATACGTTGTCGAGCGCGAGCAGCTCGCGGCGCTTGCTGCGGAATATTTTGCTGATGCCCCGGTCGCTGATCTTCAGCTCCGCAGGCTCGGGAACCGGGTAAACGTTACGTAAGGCGGACAGCATATTATCGGCCTCCTTCCAGCCAAGGGAAAAACCGGCGGTGACAGAAGGCGAACGCCCGATCCGTCAACAGGCCGAGCAGCCCGATCGCCATAATCCCTACGAAAATCACATCCGTATTCAAAAACCGCTGCGACTTCATGATCGAGAAGCCGAGACCGGAGCTCGCCGCCACCAGCTCGGCGACGACGAGGTACGTCCACGCCCAGCCGAGCATCATCCGCATCGTATTCATCAGATCCGGCATAACCGCCCTGAGCAGCACCCGCTCGATCGCCTGCCGGCGGTTCGCGCCGAGCGTGTACGATACCTGCAGCAGATCGCCGGAAACCGAGCGCACGTTGTCCGCCACCATCAGAATGATCTGAAAGAAGCAGCCGAGGAAAATGACGAGAATTTTCGCCGTCTCGCCGATGCCGGCCCACACCATAATAAGCGGTACGAACGCCGTAGCCGGCATATAGCGAATGAATTCGGACTGCGGGATGACGAGCGACTCGGCGAATTTGAACGTGCCTGCGGCGATGCCGAGCGGAATGCCGAGCAAGCACGCCAGCAGGAAGCCGGCGGTTACGCGGTAGACGGACATCCCGACGTGATGCCAGAAGTCGCCGCTGACCAGCTGGTTGCCGAGCTGCAGCAGCACTTGATACGGTGTCGGCAGGAACGCTTCCTCCACGAGTCCGCCCCAGCTCGCCGCACTCCACAGTCCAAGTACGATGACGAACGTAAGGGCGACGCCGAAGGAGTACGTGGTGCGGCTAATGTCCGTGCGTATGTTCAGGATCGGGGAACGCTTCTTCATGTCCATCTCCTCCAAATGATGTCATTTGCCGCCGCCGCTCGTTTCTTTCGCTACTTCCTCGACGAAATGTCCGTCGATCACATTGGACAAATCGGGCAGCTTCGAAATCATATCGACGCTTTTCAGGAACTCGGCCGTCTTCTGTCCGGTGTAGCTGAGCGATGTCAAATCCTGCTGCTTACCGAACGCCTTTATGTTGTCGTCGAGGCTGAATATTTTCACGCTGCCGACGCCCTTCTTGTAGTCCTCGACCGGCGTCTCCGCGGCCTTCGCCATGATCGCCAGCGACTCCTCGGGATTGGCCTTCCAGTAATCGAGTGCGGCAAACCAAGCTTTTATGATCTTCTTCACGTCTTCAGGACGGTTCTTCGCGACATCTTCCTTAAAGACAAGCAAATCCGGAATGAGTCCAGGCGTATCGGCCGACGAGAACAGCAGCTTGCCCTTGCCTTCCTCCAGCGCCTTGCTGAGGAACGGCTCCCACAGGACGGCGGCGTCGAGGTTGCCGGAGATGAACGCCGGACCGGCGTCATTGACCGCCATGTTCGTAAAGTTAACATCCGATTCCTTAAGCCCTGCCTTCTGCAGGCCGGTCAGCATCAGCAGATGGTCGACGGTGCCCAGCTCCGTAGCCACCTTCTTGCCCTTCAGCTCCTGCAGGGAGCTGATGCCAGGTTTGACGACGATCCCGTCGCCGCCATTCGAATTGTCGTTGACCAGCACGGCTTTCAGCTTAATGCCTTTGGAAGCCGGTGCGATCGTATCGGACAGCGTCTGGCTGTTGGCGTCCACTTTGCCTGCGGCCAGCGCCGACAGGGAGTCGCTGTATACCGGGAACCATACGAGGTCAACCTTGACGCCTTCCTTCTCGAAAAACCCTTTCTCCTTGACCAGATACCACACGAACCAGCCCGGCCACGGGCTTAGCGCGAGCTTAATCGGCTCATTCGAACCGCTGCCGGACGATGCTCCGGCGCTTGACGTCGCTGCATTCCTGCCGCAGCCGCCAAGCACGACAACCGCCATGACGGCTGCCGCCAATACGATCGGGACCCACTTTGTTCTTTTCATCGGTAACCATCCTCTCCCGGTTTGGTGATGCCAAGGATAAACGGCTTCGCCGTCCTTCCGGACGAGTGCGTTTACCGTAGCGGAATCAGCCAAGTATAAACGACTGTTTATACTTTCTGATGTAGCAAAATAACCCGGAAAGATATCGGTTTGATCTGATATCCTCCCGGGCTTTTCTCCCTCCGTGTACATACGCTGCGTATCGCGTATGCGTCTTCTCTCGGACCAGCCGGCAACCTATGTAAGGTATTGTTCCGCGGAACCCTAGAAAACATGGTGTTATTCAGTTGTAATGTCGTCATTGTACACGACGATATTCACTTGTGTCAATATACTTCACACAAAAAGTTTGATTGCATGTCAATTCCATATTATCTAACATCCGCGTCAGGTGATTTGACATGAGTGTTGAAATGGTCATAAAAATAGCGGCAGTCCAGGACTTGTGCAAGCCCTGACTGCCGCTGCCATTTCGGATCCGCTTACGATAATATGAACAACGAGCCTTCAAGCGTCTCCGGCAGTATTTACTTTCATTCCTGCGGCAAACAGCTTGAAGCGATTTTTGCCGCTCCCCTTGGCATGGTACATGGCAATGTCGGCCGCTTTCAGCAGCGTATCTACCTCTTGTCCGTCACTGGGACAGCTGCTGATGCCGATGCTCGATGAGATATAAATATCTTGTGAAGGAAACCTTACGGCTTCGCTTTGGAAGGAGGCGATGATCCGCTCGGCCGTATTCCGTACGGCTTCCTCCGAATACGCGCTCGTCAGCAGAACGATGAATTCGTCGCCTCCAAGCCGCGCGACGGTATCCCGCTCCGTCACGGCACCTCGCAGTTTATCGGCCACGTGAGTGAGCAATCTGTCTCCTGCGTGATGCCCGAGCCTATCGTTGACTAATTTGAAATCATCCAGGTCAATCAGCATCACGGCGAACATCGGCAGCTTTCGTTCATGGACCCGCCCGATCGCTTGTTCAATCCGTTCATAAATCCGCGCGCGATTGGCTAATCCGGTAAGCGGATCGTGGTAGGCGAGGAAAGCGACCTTCCTCTCATTCGCCTTCTGCTCCGTTATGTCGCGAATAATGATCACTTGCAGCTGTTGATCGTCAAAATCAAGGAAGCCGTTCTCCCACTCCAAGATGAGAGAGTCGCCGTTCTTGCACAGCATCTCGGCCTCCTGAGTCTTGACAACCTTGCGCTGCTCGTAGCGAAGCTTATATTCCTCCAGCCGCCGCTTGCGGATCGGTTCGGGATACATGTCGGTGATCCGGTTCACCTTAGGCAAAACATCGGCGTTATCCAGCAAGGCTTGGCCGGCCGGATTCGCCTGAACAATGAACCCCTCCGCATCCGTAATCACAATCCCGAACGTGGAATGCCTGTGCAGCATTTCGTAGATTTGAAGCTGATATGGGAAAAAGTTGTAGCTTGCCATAACCCTCTGAAACGACCAGCCCCAGAAAATCGAGGCGATTAACCCGAGCTCGGGAATTTCGCCGTGCTTCACATGGGTAATGAGTCCGGCTTCAGCGGCCGTAACGAAACCGATGACCATACTGGCCGCCGCCAAATAAAGCATTTTACGAAATTTACCTTTCTCTTTGGCCGTTTGCGCTCTCTTCAAACCAATGGAAAGAAGCACAATCCCGGCGAAAGACATGACCAGCATGTAGACGTTGTAATAATAATAGGCGTAGCCCTTAACGGGCCGAACCCAGGCTCCATCCATATACCCGCCGCGGATCAGCGAGTCTGTAAACACGGACGCTACGAAAACCAGCACAAAGGGAACGTAGCCGAATGCATGAAGGAGCGGCCTCGGAATTTTGCATTCAAGCTTGGTTACTTTCAAATAAAATCGAACGGATACATAGAGCGTGACGATGGACATCGGAAACGTGCCCCATCGGTAGATCAAGATGCCGCTGTCTTGCGGCAGCATGTAGGCCAAGTATTGAAACACATTTTGAATGGCGAAGCACATGAGCAGTATGGCAAAGAACCGGTTCGTGGAGCTGTCCTTATTGCGCATGTAGATGTCGGCGGTCAAATACATAAAATACATGGACGGGACAATATACAGAAGAAATGCAATCAGAACCTGGGTACCTGACAAAGCTTTCAACCACCCTTATCTCAGAAGTGTGAGCGTTGATGTGCATTGGTAGTCGACCCGTCCCAAGCACCGCAGCAGCATGTCGAATGTCGTCAAATCTAGCATTATTATATCAACGGAGCGTTCCTGCTTTCAATGACACCGGCAACGGGAAACAGCGGCAGCCTAGAACGAGAACATCGTCCTAAACTGCCGCTTTGTTATTTCGTAAAATCCTATTCCCCCGAAATTGATGTAAAGGCCAAACAAGCGGTACACGCAACGGCTGTCACGACGATTCCACATGCAAGCCCGACCGCAGCCATAAACGTATCTTCGCCTGGATAAGCAGGCTCTAACGTGATTAGCATATAAATGAACGCCAACGTCAAGAGAGCATAAAAGCTGCTTCCGATACAGCCCATTTTCAATCGGCCGCTTGTACTGCCCTGCCACGCCCGATGCATGACGGACCATACATATAAACTTACGATCACAGCAGCCATCATGACAAGCAAGTGGACGATCGGAATGGCAAAATGCAGCTGTAAGATAATCAAGAGAAGCGTACAAGAAAATAGCACAGCATTCGTAACGAATAAGAAAAGGCCGCTTAACCAAAAATTGTGGTACCATTGCGCCCGACTTAGTTTCTGCACCAAGTAATGATCGTTACGGACGATTCCTTTTATTTGATTCCTAAAGAGAATAAGAGCCGCGACGCCGAGAAGGCCGATTATCAACATTAATGACATATTCCGTTCATCCTTGAATGTCTTCGTCCATTTTGTATTCCAATATATCTCCAGGCTGACAATCTAAAGCTTTACAAATCGCCTCCAGAGTTGATATTCGAATCGCCTTGGCCTTTCCGTTCTTCAATATGGACAGGTTCGCCATCGTGATTCCGACCTTCTCCGAAAGCTCTGTAACGCTCATCTTTCTCTTTGCCAGCATCACATCAATATTGATAATAATCGCCATAGTGTTCACCTCAGACCGTTAAGTCATTTTCCGATTTGATATCGATAGCCTCTTGTAACAGCCTTTGAAGAACGGCAGCGAATACGGCTATGACCAGGCCCGCAAAAATAAGGACCATTCCGATGAGGATAATCCCCGGGGCATCGTCCCTCTCCGCCATGAAATAAAAGAGCGGCATGCCTAACACGTACAAACCGCTGAACGTGATTGCACAGTATGTAATCGTTTTTAATGCGCCTACCGACCGTTCCGAGAAAGCTATGTTCTTATCAATAAAGCCGAGAAGCCTGAAGGCCTGATACAGAGCAAAGTAAAAAGGGACCGCCGTTGCATACAAATCAATGAAAACGAGATATTGTAAATAAGCCATTTCGGGATATAAGTCAGCTGCAAATTTTCCGATTTCAGGCACCAAAAATATACACATGGCAAGAACCGGGGTTCCGATTAACATAATGGCCGCCTTCAAAAAGAGCGTTGTTCCTCGTTTCACAAAAAGCACCTCACTTATTATAGTTGATTTGAATGTAACACAGGATTTATCGTTTTACAATAAATAATTACCGAATTGGATGTTATTCTTATTGTTACACAACACAAAGAAGCCGGATGCCGCAACTGCGCGGCACCCGGCCTCCGGTTTCACTCTTCACTATTCCGTGAACTGCAATGAAGCGAGCACATCGCTCAGCCGTTTTTCATTAGCTTCCGTGCGAACCGCATCGTTCATCCGGAGCGTGACGGTGTAGACGATATGATTTTTCTCGAACACGTACTGGGTCTGACGGTAAGGAGCCTCCGAGTTGTTGTATACGAGCTCGATCTTCTTGGCTGCGACGCCGAACACATTCTCATCGCTGACCGTGTACTTGTACTCCGCGTCGTCGTTGGCATTTTTCCTGTGGGCCGTTTCCAGGTCCTTGAGCTTCGTCTCCGCTTTGCCGTTGGCATCGGCCTCGAGGGCGAAGCCGCCTCCCGTGAAATAGTAACCGATACGGGCCGGATCCTTCTCGTCCGAGTAGGAGTTCTCGAGGTCCTCCCACGTTTCCGGTACCGTCAAGGCATACTTATACTTCTCGCTCTGGTACCGGACCGTCTTGTTCGGGTCCAGCAGCTCTTCCACATCTTGAATGAAGCCGAGCGCCGGATTCATTGCGCTCTTGTCGATCTGAATCGAATCGATAATTCCCTTCACGAACGCTTCGCGGCCTTGGCTGTCCTTCGGGTAGCCTATAGAGATTTCGTACTTGTACTTATCCTTCAGAATCAGCAAAGTCGTTGTAGAATTCCACTCGCTGCCCATCGTCGACGACGTTTCGATCCGCTTGGCCGGAGCGCCGGCGATCGTTACATCCTGCGCTTCTCCGGCCGATCTGAACGCCGCCGCGTATTGATCGTTAAATAATTGCAGCTTCCGCTTCAGCCAAGCGTCGAGCGTTTCGCCGGAGGACGCGGAGCTGACCTCGAAGCTTACGTACTGCTCGTAGTCGTCGCTCATGAAGAAGTTTCTGTTAAACCGGGAGCCTTCGTCGTCCCAATCCGCCGGCAGCTGCAGGCTAAGCCCGTATTCGTTCGTCACCTTGCTGCCGGTCGTCTTATGTACGGAGATATCCTTCAATGCGGCATTCGATTTATCGAACGACAGCTTGAAGCTGTCCAGCAAATCGTCGTAGCTGTTCAGCTTGAACTTGTTCGTGTACGTTTCTTCATCGCCGACATACAAGCTGACGATGTACACTTTGCCGTCCTTCTGATAAGCTCTGCTTTGCGTATACGAGTCGCGGAAAGATTTGGCCACCAGCTTCGCATAAGGCAAGCCCGATTCCGGCTTCACATATTTTTTCTCCAGCACGGTGGTGCCGGCAGCCGACATTTTGCCGAACAGGCCTGCAATGGACAGCTCGCTCCCGCTCATATCCTTCACTTGAATGTTCAGCGAAAACTCGCCCTTCGCGTCTTCGAAATCCACTTCGTCCCCGTCGTCGCTCTGACTTTCCTTGACGAGGCCCGCCGGATATTTCATCGACCAGCCGTAGTAGCTGTCGCCGATCAACGTCTTCCCTTGGTCGGCATCGATGCCGGAATCGTCGCCGCCCTCTGCGACCGGCTTCTGTACGCTCGTATCTTCGCCTAACGTTACCGATCTTTCGGTTTGCTGGCCGGACTCCGTCTTCACCTTTACGCTGAGCGAATCGCCGGGCAAATATTTTTTCAGCGCTTCATGATAACCGACAAGCGTATTGACCGCCGCATCGCCGATCTTCAGCAGCTGGTCGCCTTCCGCAAAACCGGCTTTCGCAGCCGGCGATTCCGGCTCGACATAAGCGACGCGCAGCCCGTCCTGACTCGGCAGCCCGACAACCGCTTCCCAGCTTTCCTCAAGCTCGACGCCCAAATAAGGACGCTTCACTTTGCCGTATTTTTGAAAATGGTCCAGCACATACCGCACCGTATCCATCGGAATCGCAAAGCCCAAGTTTTCCACGCCGTAGCTTGTAAACTTCATCGTATTGATGCCGACGACTTCACCTTCCATATTGACCAGTGCGCCCCCGCTGTTGCCGGGATTGATCGCCGCGTCGGTCTGGATCAGCTGGTAACGCGAGCTGAGCGACCGATCCAGGCCGCTGACGATGCCGACCGTGACCGAATTGCGCAGTGCGAACGAAATCGGCGTACCGATCGCCGCCACCGTTTCGCCGACCTCAATGTCGCCTGCCGCAGCAAGCGTTGCCGTCGGCAAATTCGAGGCTTCGATCTTCACCAGCGCAAGATCGCTCTCTTCATCGATGTTCGTCGCTTTGCCCGGGTACGATTTGCCGTCCGCCGTTACGACGACCAAGTTTTTCATGTCTTTGACCACATGGGCGTTCGTAATGATCACCCCGTTGCGATCCATAATAACGCCGGTTCCGTGCCCCAAATTGAATCGGTCGGACTCCCACTCATCGTCGCCGGTTCCGCTTGGCTTGCCGATGATGGCGACGACCGACGGCGTCGTCTTGGCGATAACTGCAGGCAGCTCGCCTTCGTCCGCCGCCGCAGCAGGCCGGGACGCTACAGCAGATGCCAAGAGCAGGGCCGCTCCCGCAAGCATCCCCTTATGAAACCAGTTTCCTTTGCTCATTCTCTTGCTCCCCTCATGATCGACTCTAGCACTCTTGTAAAATGCAGTAGACAAACCAACTCAAAAATAACATATAAAGGAATATTCCACAAATAAATTTTTCTGAATAAGAGGAAAGAGCGCCTGCTGCTGCAGGCGCCCCTTTTGACATTATTTTGTGAATATATGATTGCCGATCGTTACGATTTGCGGGCGTGACCAAATCCATTTGCTTGTAGCCGTTGCCGGATTGAAATAGTATAGAGCATTGCCGCTTGGGTCCCAGCCGCGCACTGCATCCATAGCCGCCAAATAAGCTGTCCGGTCCGGCGTCAGCCAGAATTGGCCGTCGTCCACCGCCGTAAATGCGCCCGGCTGAAAAATAACGCCGCGAATGTCGTTCGGGAATTGGCTCGATTGTATCCGGTTCAAGACAACGGCTCCGACGGCGACTTGTCCTTTGTAAGGCTCGCCCCGGGCCTCGCTGTAAATCAGCTTGGCCAGGAGATCCATCTCCGAGCGGTTCAAGGTCACCCTGCGCATAGCTTGCCACGTCATTCCGCCCGCTATTCCGTCAACGGACAGCCCGTATTGCTGCTGAAAGCGGGCAACGGCCGACTTCGTTTGATTGCCGTATATCCCATCCAAAGCTGTTGTATAGAAACCGACCGTCTTTAGCCGGTATTGTAAGTCCCATACGTCGCCGCCAGTGCTTCCCGGCTGCGTTATGACTGCAGCGTCGGCAGGGGCTTGCGGCAGAAAGGCGCCTCCGAGAATCGTCAAGCCGATCAGGAAAGCGCAAATCTTCCTTTGCAGCATGTTATCCTCTCCTTTCGGTACCCCATTATAACGGGTATCGGGCGGGAGACCAACCCGCACATATTGGCAGCAATCAGGCAAGCTGTGGAAAATGCCGCTGCGCTATGCGAGAATAGACATATAAAACGGGCTGCGCCGGACGGGATGGAGGCCAGTGCCCGCGCCGGATCGGCAGCCAAACGGAAAGGTCGGATTCATAATGACAATGACGAAGAGGATGATGAAAGCGATGCTGCTGGAGCGTTTCGGCGAGCCGGAGGAGTCGTTCCGGCTCGGCGAAGTGCCGCGCCCCCAAGCCGGTCCGGGCGAGATTGTCATCCGGGTTGAAGCGACGAGCGTCAACCCGATCGATTGCCGGCTGCGGCGGGGGCTGCATCCGCAGCTCGCCCCGCCGCTGCCGGCGGTGCTGCACGGCGACGCCGCCGGCGTTGTCGCCGAAGTCGGCGACGGCGTGACCGACCTGCGGGTCGGGGACGCCGTCTACGCGCTGATCGGCCAAGGGGCCTTGGCCGAATACGCGGTCCTGGATGCGCGGCTCGCCGCGCGCATCCCCGGCACGTGCTCGATGGCCGAAGCCGCCGCTTTGCCCGTTGTCGGGCTGACGGCATGGTACGGCCTCATCGAGCGGGCCCGCCTGCGCCCGGGGCAGCGGGCGCTCATTCACGCCGCCGCAGGCGGCGTCGGCCACATCGCGCTGCAGCTCGCGCGATGGGCAGGGGCGGTCGTCGCTGCGACCGCCTCCACCCCGGAGAAGCTGGCGATCGCCCGCCAGCTTGGGGCCCACGCTGCGATCGACTACCGGTCGCAGTCGGTTGAGTCCTATGTCCGCGAGCTCACGGACGGCCTCGGCTTCGACGTCGTCTTCGACACCGTCGGCAAGGACAACCTCGACCGCTCGCTGGAAGCCGCGCGGCCGTTCGGGCAGGTCGTCACCGCCTCCGCCCGGTCGACACACGATTTGACTCCGCTGCACAGCAAGTCGCTGACGCTGCACGGCATCTTCACGCTGCTGCAGGTGCGGCTCGGCGTCGGCCTGGAGCAGCACGGCGCAGCGCTCGCCCGGATAGCCGAGCTCGTCGATGCCGGTCACGTCCGCCCGCTGCTCGACGAGCGCCGCTTCACCTTCGAGCAGGTCGCCGAAGCGCACCGACACGCCGAATCCGGCCAAGCGGTCGGCAAAATCACGCTCACGAATCCTTGGATGTAACAAAGGAGGCGCATCACCGCTATGCAGCACCGCGATTACATCACCAGATTAATTGAGGAAATGTCGAAGATGATGGCCACCGTGTTATCTCTGCAAAGGCAGGACAAAAAGCATCAAGAGGCGTTCGACCTGCTGGAGGGCTTATTCTCACGGCTGTATTTGCCGAAATCCAAAGTTCTCGTTCATTTGTCCGAATCCGACCTTCTCGCGTTATTTCGCACCAACGACATTATCGAAACGGACAAAATGGCCGCCGCTTCTCTCCTCCTGACCGAAGAAGCCGAAGTAAGCCGGGATTGGGGCCGGGAAGAGGACGCCTATCTGCGGTATGCGACCGCCCTGTTCCTCCGTGCCGAAGCCGCATTGCACGAAGAGCAGGACAACGCCGCCCCCGCTCATGCCGAGGAGATCGAGAAGCTGCTTCGCGCTCTCGACCACTACCATTTGCCGCTGCATGTTATAGCCAAGCTTGCCGCATACTACGAAGCGGCCGGCCAGTACGACCAGGCGGAAAACATGCTGTACCGCCTCCTCAAAGCCGCCGTTCCCGGCGATCGTCACGCGGAATTCCGGCAGCTGGCTCACGATTTCTACGAGCGGTTGCTGAAGATGGAGGACACGGAGCTTTCCGCCGGGGGACTCCCCCGCGACGAAGTGCTCGAGGGACTCCACGCTCTTATGTAATCTAACATGACGCGGCATATGTTTTTCGGGTTGACCCCTCACAAAACAGCGATGACTATGTTATAATACATAACATAGTCATCCGGTTGGAGGGATTACAATGTATTCCACTCAATATTTTGTACGCGAGCAACAGTCCCGCCGCACTAGCCCGACAAAACAAGCTCTCGGCCGTACCGAACGTCCCGGCGCTCAACATCCATTCCATGAAGCTCAAGCCGCCGATACAAGACCGGCAGCCGTTTCATTTTCGCGCCGCCTGCTCAGGCTGTTCTCGATGAGGTAACGACGGTATGCTCGCCAACACCCGTTATGTCATCTTCAATCCGACAACACCGACAATGATACAGAGCAGCAGCAGCAGCTTACGCCAATGAAACGTCTCGCCCCATACCAGCATGCCCAGCAGCACGCTGCCGGCCGAACCGATGCCCGTCCATACCCCGTAAGACGTACCGATCGGAATGGAACGCATCGCCTGCGACAAGCAGTAGAAACTAACTACACCGAACATTACGGCGGCAATGGTAGGCTTCAGCTTCTTGAAGCCGTTTGACGCCTTCATCATCATGACCCCGCCGACTTCCGCCGCGCCGGCCGTGATCAGCAGCAGCCAATCCATTACACATCTCCTCCTTGCGCAGTAACTTCGGCCTCATTACGCTCCGACTGCATCTTTAACCCAATAATACCGAACAGCAGCAGCGCCAAAAATAACACCCGGCTCCACGTCAAGGCTTCGCCCAGCCAAAGCGCGCCAGCTATTGTTGTGCCTACAGTACCAATGCCCGTGTACAGCGCGTAGCCCGTGCTGATGGAAAACCGCTTCAGCGTCTTCGCGAACAGCCAGAAGCTAAGTGCAATACACAAGCCCGTCAGTATCGAGTACACCGGATGCGTAAAGCCGTTCGACAGCTTGAGCCCCATTACCCAAAGTATTTCGGCCGCGCAGCTGGCCAGCAGCAGCACCCAATTGTTCATCCTTCTCCATCTCCCTTTCGCTCCTTCGGATGTGCCGCAATACCGCGCCAGAATACACGCCATACCTGCTCAAGACGCCGGGTGTACAGCTCCTCCTCATAAAGATCATGCTCGACAAACATGCCGTCCACCAAGCAAAAGAAGCTCGCCGTCGCCTCATCCCGGTCGATGTCGGCCAGTTCACCGCTCCTGCAGCCCTCTTCCAGCACTACGCCGATCGCCTGAGCCGCCCTTGTCTCCACCCGCAGCACCTGTTCCCTTACAACCGGCAGCAAATGGTGCGGTGTGAAAAATATCGCCCGTTTGTAGAACATACTCTCCGTTCGACTCGTGTAACCGGCAGTGAAATCGACGTACATCCGCTTGAGCTTCTCTTCCGTTGTACCCGGTACCCCTACACTCCTCTCCAAAAGGCGCTCCTGTTCGTCCAGCACCCAGTCCAGCACCGCCAAGTACAAAGCGTCCTTAGAGGCAAAATGAGCATAAATCGACGGGGTCTTGATCCCAACCGCCTTCGCGATATCGGCAAGCGACGTCCCCTCATAGCCGTAGCGGGCGAACAGCGCAAGCGCCTCGGCACGTATATCCTGCATGGCCATACCTTCGTTTTACCTCCTCCGCCTCCCTATTAACTAACGTTCGTTAGGCCGGAAAATTGCAATGAAGCTATCATAACACAGTCAAAATGGCTCCGCAAGCCGTATCCTTCCTTTCATACATCCGCTTTCCCCTAGCAATAAAACACCCGCTTCTCCGATGGAAGCGGGTAGCGCAGCTGTTGTATGTTATTCCTGAGAATGATTAGATCCTTCCAGCATCTCTTTGTCCTCGGCGTTGTCCCGCGTTACCTTCTGAACCGCGATAGAGCTGTACGCGATCAGCAGCATGACTGCAATATAGTAGCCCTTGATGTTCAGCTCGAACGGCGCATTATACAATCCGATGAAAAACATGGCAAATCCGATGATCAGCCCGGCTATAGCCATAGCGCTAAATGCCGACGTATTCCGCATCCGGTGCTTCGGATTTTCGATTCTCAGCGCTTTATCCTCGGCGTTGTCTCTGACCACCTTCTGAGTGACGATACTCGTGATCGTGATCAAGAACATACAGAGCAAGTAATACCCTTTCACGTTGAGCTGCCAATCGGCATTGTAAATGCCAAGGCAGTACAAGAATATTCCTGCAGCCAAAGCAAAGTAAGAAGCGGCGGTGAAAGCCGGAGTGTTGCGGCGTTGGTATTTTGCGTTCATGGGAGTCCCTCCTCTAAGATTTAGGATCAGCTCTTAAGATGTATTATTAGCAGCTGGTTCCTTCTTGTGTTTATCATATTCGTTGCCGCGTGTGGTGAATAGGCTTATTCTTTTATAGTACCGTCGAAATGCTTATTTACATACGGAAATGCCGTGTTCGTTTGCCGTACATGCCCTCGGGCATGGAGTGCGATGGCTATAACGACTCGATTCTAGGCCTTCTGCGGTGGATATTGCTATTCGAAAATGTCAATCGTATTCCCGCAGCTCTTTAAAGGTTGAGAAAGATCAATTTTGAAGTAACTTTCCAGCTCGTTAGACATAACTCCATGTATAAATGTATTCTAGCAGGCTTCACTGGTAAGCTTCATGCCAAGAGTATACAATCCTGGATCAAAAAAACGGGGCTTCCCGTTGAAGCGATTTTCTACGGGAGCTCGGCGTGGCCGATGCGGTTCGTTAATGGACTTTCAGGGCCTTATTTTACCGCTATCGCACTTTTTCTTCAAAATAGAGGACTTTGGTGGCGTTATACAACGCCAAATGGTGAGATTGGGCTTGATTTTTCCACATCGCTGGAAAATAACGCCCTCAAAATCCGCTAAAATGGTAAGATATCGCGTCTCGAACCAGATAACGGTCTCGGAAACCGTTATAGCTCACAAGATTTTCTGCACATTGATTGTTCGACGGATTGGCTTGAAAAGGTTGGCAAATAAGCGGATAGCCATAAAAGGCCTGCATACATACAGCACTCACTCGAACAACTCAGGCATAATACCGCAGACCAATAAGAAATTCCCCTAATCGAAGCCCATTCACGAAGCCTGCCTCAACGCAAGAGTAGCTTTCCATGCCATTTAGAAATAACAAGTCTCTAAGTGGAACAGATCCGTTCTAATTTGGCATAAAAAAGGCCGCTCCCCCATAACCCAACGATTCGGGCTATGGAAGAAACGGCCTTCTCCCTAATTATACTTACATGCCAAGCCAACGCTTGAACAGATGCTTCGTTGTCGCACGGTTCATCTCGGCGATCGACGTCGTGAGCGGGATGCCTTTCGGGCAAGCGCGCACGCAGTTCTGCGAGTTGCCGCAGCCCTCGATGCCGCCGTCGTCCATGAGCGCTTCAAGACGCTCGTGAGCGTTCATCTCGCCTGTCGGGTGAGAGTTGAACAGACGCACCTGCGAGATGGCTGCCGGTCCGATGAACGACGTCTTGTCGTTTACGTTCGGGCATGCCTCGAGGCATACGCCGCAAGTCATGCAGCGGGCAAGCTCATACGCTTCCTGACGCTTCGCTTCCGCCATCCGCGGACCCGGACCAAGATCATACGTGCCGTCGATCGGAATCCATGCTTTCACCTTCTTCAAAGCATGGAACATGCGGCCGCGGTCGATAACGAGGTCGCGCTGTACCGGGAACGTCGACATCGGAGCGACGCGGATTGGCTGCTCCAGCTGGTCGATCAGCGCCGAGCACGCTTGCCGCGGCTTGCCGTTAATGACCATCGAGCAAGCGCCGCATACTTCCTCAAGACAGTTCGACTCCCAGCATACCGCTGTCGTCGCGCCGCCGTCGGCTTTCTTCGGGTTCCGCTGAATTTCCATCAGCGCCGAAATCACGTTCATATTCGGGCGGTACGGCACTTCGAACTCTTCGGTATACGGCTTCGATTCCGGGCTGTCCTGGCGGGTGATGATAAACTTAACCGTTCTGCTCTTCGCTGCTACTGCCTCTGCCATGATTAATGTCCTCCCTTCTTCTTGTCCGTCGAATAGTCACGCTTCCGCGGCGGAATCAAAGATACGTCGACATCCTCATAGGAAATCTTCGGACCTTCCTTCGACCACGAAGCAATTGTCGTCTTCAGGAACTTCTCGTCGTCGCGCTCAGGGAACTCCGGCTTGTAGTGCGCGCCGCGGCTCTCGTCGCGGAGCAGGGCGCCGAGCGTCATCGCGTCGGCCAATTCGAGCATGTTCCACAGCTGACGCGTGAACGGAGCCGCTTGGTTGTTCCACTTCGCCGTGTCGTTGATGTTGATGTTGCTGTAGCGTTCCTTCAGCTCTTTGATCTTGTCGAGCGTTTGCTGCAGCTTCGCATTCGTCCGCACGACCGTCATGTTGTTCGTCATCCACTCGCCGAGCTCTTTGTGAAGCACGTAAGCATTCTCCGTACCGTTCATCTTCAGCGTACGCTCGTATTTCTCCGCATGCTTCTTCGCTTCCGCGTCGAATACGGTGGACGATACGTCTTCCGCGCTCTTGCTAAGGCCTTTAATATATTCGACTGACTTCGGTCCGGCCACCATGCCGTCAAAGATCGCCGATACGAGCGAGTTCGCGCCGAGACGGTTCGCGCCGTGGTGCTGATACTCGGCTTCGCCTGCTGCGAACAGACCCGGAACGTTCGTCATCATATTGTAGTCGACCCACAGGCCGCCCATCGAATAGTGAACTGCCGGGAAAATCTTCATCGGAATTTTCCGCGGGTCGTCGCCCATGAACTTCTCATAAATTTCGATGATACCGCCGAGCTTCACGTCCAGCTCCTTCGGATCTTTGTGCGACAGGTCGAGGTACACCATGTTTTCGCCGTTGACGCCGAGCTTCAGATCGACGCACACGTGGAAAATTTCGCGAGTCGCGATATCCCGCGGTACGAGGTTGCCGTACGCCGGATATTTTTCCTCGAGGAAGTACCAAGGCTTCCCGTCGCGGTATGTCCAGATGCGTCCGCCTTCGCCGCGCGCCGACTCGGACATCAGACGCAGCTTGTCGTCGCCCGGAATGGCCGTCGGGTGAATCTGGATGAACTCGCCGTTCGCGTAGTTGACGCCCTGCTGGTACACAGCGGAAGCCGCCGTACCGGTGTTAATGACGGAGTTCGTTGTTTTGCCGAAAATAATGCCAGGGCCGCCGGTTGCCAAAATAACGGCGTCAGCCGGGAACGATTTGACTTCCATCGAACGCAGGTCCTGCGCCACGATGCCGCGGCATACGCCCTCGTCGTCGATGATCGAGCCGAGGAATTCCCAATGCTCGAACTTCGTGACGAGTCCCGCTGTTTCCCAGCGGCGAACCTGCTCATCCAGTGCGTACAGCAGCTGCTGGCCGGTTGTAGCGCCCGCAAACGCCGTACGGTGATGCTTCGTACCGCCGAAACGGCGGAAATCGAGAAGTCCTTCCGGTGTCCGGTTGAACATAACGCCCATCCGGTCCATCAGGTGAATAATGCCCGGTGCCGCTTCGCAAAGCGCCTTGACCGGAGGCTGATTGGCAAGGAAGTCCCCGCCGTATACGGTATCGTCAAAGTGCTCCCAAGGCGAGTCGCCTTCGCCCTTTGTATTTACGGCTCCGTTAATGCCGCCCTGTGCGCAGACGGAGTGGGAACGTTTAACAGGTACTAGAGAGAAGAGCTGGACGTGAACGCCGGCTTCCGCGACTTTGATCGTCGACATGAGCCCGGCCAATCCGCCGCCAACTACGATTACTTTGGAATTCGCCATTGATGTTCACTCCTCGTTTAATGGTCCAGTTTAAGATTCGATGTATTGGAGAACGAAGGATCGGTAAATGCGTACAAGGAAAGGATAAACATTACCGTCATGATCACGAATACGCCCATCCATACATATGTAGATACGCGCTGGGCGCGCGGACCTACCGTAATGCCCCACGCTACAAGGAATGACCACATGCCGTTGCTGAAGTGGAACGTAGCGGCGATGACGCCGATCACATACAGAGCGAAGTACAGCGAGTTCGTCGCAATGCCGTGCATATGCGGGCCGAGCGTCGTTTCGGAGACATTACCGAGCGTGATCTGGAACCGCGTATTGAAGAAGTGCCAGAAGACGAAAATGAACGTCACGACACCGGTGATGCGCTGCAGCCGGAACATCCAGTTGCGGAAATAGCCGAAGTTGCTCGTATTATGGCGAGCGGTAAAGGCTACGTACAAGCCGTACACTCCGTGATAGAGCAGCGGCAGCCAGATGAAGAAAATTTCCAGCGCCAGGACAAGCGGCAGACTGTGGATCCACAGCACTTGATCGATGAAGCCTTGATGCCCTTCTTTGAAAGCGGCATAGTTGGTCAGCAGGTGCTCGATCAAGAAAAAGCCGACCGGAATTACCCCAAGCAGCGAGTGCAGCTTGCGGTAGAAATACGAGTTTGCACCAGACATAAAACGCGGGTCCCCCTTAAACAAATTTGTCAAACTTCAACATTTTTCCCCATGACAAAACCATGTTCCATTGTACTCCCGCTAGGAATAGGCGTCAATCCGTATTCATAGCATACCCAATCTTAGGAAAATGTGAACAACCGGTGACATATACATCCTACTCCTTTCCCGCTTATAATGGAAGTGCTTATTTCGTATAATCCTTTATAACATATTTGCATATAAGGAGGAGCTCCGTTGGAAGGCTTGGACATTTTCTCGGTAGTTGTCGAACAGCAAAGCCTCAATAAAGCCTCGCAGCTGTTAAACTTATCTCAGCCGGCTCTATCCCGCAAGATCATGAAGCTGGAGGAGGACCTTGGGGTGCAGCTGTTTGAGCGGCGAGGCAAAAGGCTGGCCCTGACGCGGGCCGGGGAGCTGTGCTACGAATATGCGCTGGAATTCCGCGCGCTGGAGCGCAAGTTTCAGCTGTCGCTGCGCGAGTTCGTCAAAGCGGGGCGCCCTGCGACGCTGACGATCGGCGCCAGTCTGACGACGCTGCAGTCGACGCTGCCGGATCTGATTACGGCTTACACCGCCCATTTTCCGGCAACCGACATTAAAGCGCTCACCGGCAAAACGCACGAAATCGTCTCCATGGTCAAGGAACGCAAAGTCGATCTCGGCGTCGTCGCATCCTCCATCCATACGCCGGGACTCATCTGCGAGCCGCTGTTTGACGACCATCTGTGCCTCGTGCTGCCGCACGGCCACCCTTATCTCGCAAAGCCCGAGCTTGTCGTGACCGACCTCAACGACCTGTCGATGATTTTATTTTCAAAGGGAACGTGGTATCGCGTCCTGACGGACGAGCTGCTGCACCGGTACAGCGTCTTTCCCGACGTCAAGATGGAGATCGATTCGTTCGAGGCGATCATTCGCCTCGTCTCCACGTGCCGCGCCGCCACCCTGCTGCCCAAATCGTACTTGCGGGACCGTCTCATCAGGCAAAATGAATTGACCGTCCGCGACATCCCCGAGCTCCGCCAGACGACGCGCACGACGGCGCTCATATACAGCGACGGCGCACTGCTGGATACGGCGCGGGACTTCGTCGAGGAAGCCAAGCGCCAATACGGGCGTCTTTAAACAAATAAGGCATAGCCGCGGATCGCATTTCCGGGCCATGCCTTATTGGCTTCATGAGTTCGCTGCCAGCGCCACGTACACGTCGATTTCGTTATCCTCCTGATCGGGCCTGTAACGCTCGTCCCAAATCTCGAAGTCGTGGCCCGCAGGCCGGCGGCCGTGTTCCCGCATCCACCGCCCGTAGAGCTCGTCATACGTACGCCCAAGCTCGGATTCCCGTCCGCGATGGGTCATTCGCACATATTCGCCGGCCGGGAGCGTTCGCTTCGTCATGCGCTCCGGCACCGGCGTATCCTCCCTTTCCACGACGTATCCGATCAGCTGATTGAACGGATCGACGTTCGGGTTGAAGCCGGGCTTCATCGGATACGTCTGTACGAGGCGAACGTGCCCGTCCGCTTTGCCTGCAATCGAAGCCTGCCTTGCCGTCAAGTCTTCATACGCTTTCTTCCCGAGCTCCTCCTCCGCGATCTGCTTCAGATTCGCGTCGAAGCTGACGCCGATCACGGTCATCGCCGGAAGCTCCACGACAGATGGGGTAGACGCTCTTTGCTCCAAGGACATGTATACCAGCCTCCAATATTATGGAAAGTTTTCCTTCCTGATCATTAGACGCCGGAGCCTGCGTGAATCTATCGGCACCTGCGCAAAAAAAATAGAAGGAGGCTTTCGCCCCCTCCCTTATCTCCTGCTTATCGATTTGCAGCCCAAGCTTGCGGGCAGCGATTCCGGTTTATTCCCGGCTCACTTCACGTTCAAATGCCGCAACCTGCTTGTTCGTTCCGATGACGACCATAATATCATCTTCATATAAAATATCGTCCGCAACCGGTGCAATCAGCACCTTCTTCTGCTTGTTGATCGCTACGACGGAACAGCCGTACCGTGCTCTCAGGTCCAAGTTTTTGAGCGATTTGCCGCTCAGATGCTTCGGCACCGTCAGCTCGACAAGCGTATATTCCGGCGACAGCTCGATAAAGTCGAGCAAGTTCGGCGATACGAGCTGATGCGCAACCCGAACGCCCATATCCCGCTCCGGGTAAATGATCCGGTCCACGCCGATCTTGGTGAGCACCTTACCGTGCAGTTCCGACATCGCCTTGGCTACGACTTGACGCACGCCCAAATCCTTGAGCATGATCGCCGTCATAATGCTGGACTGAATATCGTCCCCGATCGCGACGATCGCGCAGTCGAAATTCCGGATGCCGAGCGATTTCAGCACTTCCTCGTCGGTCGTATCGGCGACGACGCAATGCGTCAGCTTGTCGGCCATCTCGTCGACCGCTTCCTCCTCTTTATCGATGCCCAGCACCTCGTAACCAAGGTTCATCAGTTCTTTTGCCAGCGACTTGCCGAAGCGGCCCAGTCCGATAACGGCATATTGTACAGGTTTCATCTCTCTTGATCTCCTTTATCCGATCGTGATTTTGCCTTCCGGGTACCGGTACATCTCTTTTTCCGGCTTCGGCTGTAAGGCGTATGCAAGCGTCAACGGGCCCAAACGTCCGGCGAACATCGTTAATGCAATCATTACTCTGCCGAAATCAGTCAAATCCGGCGTGAGCCCCATGGTGAGTCCAACCGTACCGAACGCTGACGTCACCTCAAACAATATTTTCAGAAAATGATACGGCTCCGTCGTCGACAGGATCATCGATACGAAAGTGACCATAAAAAGTGCGAGCAGCGTCATCGTCGTCGCCTTCATAATCCGGTTCTGATTGAGTCTGTTGCGGTATACCACAATGTCTTCCTTGCCGCGAATCATGGAAATCATCGCTGCGACGAGAACGGTGAACGTCGTCGTCTTGATGCCGCCCCCCGTCGACCCCGGCGAAGCGCCGATAAACATGAGAATAATCGTGAAGAACAGCGTCGCTTGACGCATTCCGCCGATGTCCAGCGTATTGGCCCCGGCCGTACGCGGCGTAACGGACTGGAAGAACGCCGACAAGATTTTGCCGTGAAGCGGCAGCGGACCCATTGTCCGCGGATTCGTATATTCGAAGATGAACACGATCACCGCACCGGCTACGATCAGGAATGCCGTCATGCTAAGCACGACTTTGGCGTGCAGCGACAGCTTCTTGCATTTGCGGTACTCGACCACTTCGGAGATGACCATGAATCCGAGACCGCCGAGAATGATGAGCGCACAAGCCGTAAAATTAATAACGAAGTCGTTCGCATACAAGGTTAAGCTCGTGAACGGCGTGCCGGAAATTTGCCCGAACAGGTCGAAGCCGGCGTTGTTGAACATGGAGACGGCGTGAAACATTCCGAAGTAGAGCGCTTGCCCGAACGGCATATCGAACGACCAGCGAATCGTGAAAATAACGGCCGCTATGCCTTCGATCGTCAGCGAATACAGAATGACTTTCCGGAACAGCCGCACGACCCCATCCATAGAGCCGTGGTTCATCGCTTCCTGCAGCAGCAGTCTTTCCTTTAGAGAAATGCGTCTGCCTGTCAGGAAGAAGATCAGCGTCGCCATACTCATAAAGCCGAGTCCGCCGATTTGAATGAGGGAGATAATGACGATTTGGCCGAAGATCGACCAATGCAAACTCGTATCCACAACGACAAGACCAGTTACGCAAGTCGCCGATGTACTCGTAAACAAGGCGTCGATGAACGGCGTCATGCGTCCGTCTGTCGATGAAACGGGGAGCATGAGCAGTAGAGCCCCCAGCAAAATAATGCCCGCGAAACCGAGAACCAATATTTGCGGGGGGGTTAAGTTCCACAATGTAAATTTTCTTGGCATTCAAGTGCTCCTTCTCGGCATGAGCGTAAAAAAGACAAAAAAAAGGACACTGGAAGCCCAATGCCGCATAGGTTCCCGTGTGAAGCCTACGAGGTTAGCTGACGGATTCGGACACACTGGCTGCCCTATTCGCCTGACAATTGGCCCGGTCGGATTCGTGCACAAATCCTCGCTGCCGCTGCGGCGAAATTCACCCCTGAAAATCATGGTTCCCCCGTTTTCCATTGGAAATTCGGCTTTACATTCAATTGATTTGAATTATAGTCCTATTTCATTCGCAGTACAAAGCCGTTTTTCCGCGATAGTGGGGGATTTTGACAGGTGTTTAGCGGCAATGAAAGAACGGAAGCATTGTTTTCATTCGAAATGATGCTCTTTACCCGTGTTTTCTTTCATTTTCATCTTCTTCATTCGCTTATGTCACCTGATTATGGTAATTTTAATATATCAACTTGGGGACGGAGGAAGGGACGATGAAGCTGTTTTTCAACCGAAATTTACTGCTGCTCGCCGCGCTTGGCGTATTTTTGTATGGAGCCGTCATCGGAATTTCAAGCTGGCTCAAGCCGGGAGAGGCCGGGACGGAGAAGCCAGTCGTCAGCAAGCGGGAGGCGGCTGAAGCGGCGCTTGCGTTCGCCCGCGAACGGTTTGGCGTCGGGGAAGCGGACACTTTCGTTACGTACCGGACGCACCAGCTTCGCAGTACGTATCTGGAGCGCAAAACATTGGCCGATACCTACGAGAAGAAGTATGGGGACAAATACCCGATCGAGTATTTTACGGTAGAAATTCGCAGCAAGTCCGGGGATCAGCATCGCTTCATCGATGTGAATTATACGAATAAACAAATTTTGGGCTGGGCGGTTGCCGATGATGTGCTGGACGCTCGCCTGAAAGCAAATCCGGATCGAACGAAAAGCGAAACCGTCGCCTCCGCGGAGCTGAAACGACTGGGCTATGATCCTGGCGACTTTACACTCATGAGCCGTACGGATCAGCGCGCGACGCTGTTCCTGTTCGAGAGCAAGTCGGTTGCGATCGGCGACGCCAAGCTGCAACTGGAGATCGATGCCGATGAGCGGGAGGTGTTCGGCTTCTCCCCGGTGTTCGTGGTGCCTCAGGAGCATATCGACTGGAAGGCCTCGCAGGATTGGCAGGCGTCCTTGATGACATGGGTTTCTCTCGGCTTCATGTTTTTGATGGCCGTCGCCGGATTTATTTATGCGATCGTGTACCGCAAACAGATCTCCTTCGCGCGCGGAGCGCTGCTGACGCTCATTTACGCGGTGTTCTATTGCACGAATAACTTGAATATGTTCCCGGCGTTCAAAGCGGAGTCGGGGACGGCCGCTTCACAATTGGACATCATTGCGATTTCGATCTTCATGAATTTCGTTACGCTGCTGCTGACGATCGGCGTGTACGTCTCTTTCGTCTCGGGCGCCGAGCTGTGGCGCCGTACGGGCTGGAATCCGTGGCCGCGCTGGCGGGAGGCTGCGTTCGGGGCTGAAGTGTGGGTGTCGATGGGACGCGGGTATTTAATCTGTTTGTTTATACTCGGAGTTCAGCAGGTGCTGTTTTTTGTAGCGGAACACGGCTTCGGCATATGGGCTGTCGCCGACGCTTCGAACTCTCCGCTAAATATGCTTGTGCCCAGCTTGTTTCCGCTGCTTGCCTGGTGCGCCGCCATCTCGGAGGAAGCGACGTTCCGGCTGTTCGGGATCGCCTTCTTCGAGCGGATCGTCCGCTGGCGGTTTGCCGCCGTGCTGCTGCCCAGCATAATTTGGGCGGCGAGCCATACGCAGTATCCGATTTATCCCGTATACACGCGGCTGGTTGAGGTGACGATCCTTGGGATCATTTTCGGCTATGTATTTTTGAAATACGGATTTATGACGGTGATGTTCGCGCACGCGACGATGGACCTGCTGCTCATGGGGCTCGATTTGCTCGTCACGGGCAGCGGAGCGGATATCGGCTGGGGCTTGTTCCATATGGCGAGCCCGCTGCTTATTGCCGCGGTGCTGGCTTGGCTGCACGGCCGTTCGCAGCGCCGCCGGCGGCCCGGTATTCTGGAGGCGGACGGCAGCGGTGCGGCGGCGGGTTGACGGTTTGGCTGCGGTAAGAGGACAGTTCTTGCATGGCCTGCCGTTGTGCCGGCAGTGTGCCGGAGAGACGCGCGATAAGCGCAGGAGCCGGACAGCAGCTGGTCGCTGACCAAGTAACATAACCAAATTGAGCTGCGTGAATCAACGAGGGCCGGTTCCCATAGGACCGGCCCTCGTTTTGCCGCTATGCTCACAATGTCTTCGACCGCTTCGTCAATACGCCGTCTCTTGGCCGCTTGGAAATAACGCAGTTCGAGCCGATCAAACGGACGTGTTACGTCTCTGAAACCGGCTCCGAGCCCGAATCCGAGCCCTGCTCCATAGCCGGTGCGACAGCGGTCAGCCCATCTTCGAAAGCGCCTTCTGCTCCTTCTGCTGCGCCATCCCCATCCGCCTCCGGTCCGCGCAGGGCGGCGATAATATCCCGCGCCAGCTTGTCGCCGATACCGATACCGCGGAAGTCGTCGACCGACGCTTCGCGCATCCGCTTCACGGAGCCAAAATGCTTCAGCAGCAGCTTGCGCCGCTTCTCACCGATACCGGGGATCGCATCAAGCTGCGAGACGATCATCGATTTTGCGCGCGTTTCGCGGTGGAACGTGATGGCAAAGCGGTGCACCTCTTCCTGAATGCGCTGCAGCAAGTAAAATTCCTGCGAGTCCCGGCGCAGCGGTACGACCTCCGGCGGATCGCCGGCCATAAGCTGTGCCGTCTTATGCTTCGCATCCTTGACCAGTCCGCACACCGGAATGTACAAGCCAAGCTCGTTCTCCAGCACATCGACGGCCGCCGATATTTGGCCTCTGCCGCCGTCCACGACGACGAGATCGGGCGGCTCCAGCCCTTCCTTGAGCACCCGCTCATAGCGGCGGCGAATGACCTCGCGCATAGTTTCGTAGTCGTCAGGCCCTTGCACCGTGCGCACCTTGTATTTCCGGTACTCCTTCTTGTCCGGCTTGCCGTCCGTAAACACGACCATCGCCGACACCGGGTCGGCGCCCTGAATGTTGGAGTTGTCGAACGCTTCGATGCGGCGTACAGGACCGATGCCGAGCCATTCGCCAAGCGACTCGACCGCCTTGACGGTACGCTCCTCGTCCCGCTCCAGCATGCGGAACTTCTCTTCGAGCGCAACGCGGGCGTTCTCCCGGGCCATGTGCGTCATTTGTTTCTTTAGGCCCCGCTGCGGAAAATGCACCTTCAGCTTCAGCCAGCTCTCCAGCGCCTGCTTCACATCCCGGTCCTCGGCCGTCGGAGCTGCATCGTCCGCCGCAGCCGAGCCGTTCTCCACGGCCGAAGCCGTGTCGGCTTCGTAGACCGCCGCCGCTTCCGCCGCCAGCAGGGCGCCTCCCTTATCGGCATCCGCTGCCGCAGGGTCCGGCGCATTGGCGGCCCCTTCCGCCTTGCCGGCAGCAGCCTCGGCCGCCGCCGGCATCGACGAGCTCGGCAGCACGATCTCCTTCGGCAGCGCCGGGTTCTCGCTGTAATATTGCGTGACGAACGACAAAAAGTCCTCATACTCGTCCCCGTAATACGGGAATAAGGTGACGTGCCGCTCGATCATTTTGCCGGAACGCATGTACAATATTTGCACGCACATCCAGCCCTTGTCGACGGCGTAGCCGAATACGTCGCGATCGACCGCATCCGTCGTCGTAATCTTCTGCTTCTCCATCAGCGCGTCAATGTGCTGAATTTGGTCGCGAAGCTCCTTCGCCCGCTCGAAATTCAGCTCCTCCGCCGCCGCGAGCATCCGTTCCTCCAGCTCATTGCGAATCGCATCGTGCCCGCCGTTCAAGAACCGGGAAATCTCGTTCACCATCTTCTCGTTCTGTTCCCGAGTCACCTCATATTCGCAAGGCGCCAAGCACTGTCCCAAATGATAGTACAAACACACTTTGTCGGGCAGCACCTTGCACTTGCGCAGCGGGTATAGGCGGTCAAGCAGCTTCTTCGTCTGCTGTGCCGCAAACGCATTCGGATACGGGCCGAAATATTTGCCCTTATCTTTCACGACGCGCCGCGTCACCTCCAGCCGGGGCTGCTCTTCGTGCGTGATTTTAATATACGGAAATGACTTGTCGTCCTTCAGCAGCACGTTGTAACGCGGATGATACTGCTTGATCAAGTTGCATTCCAGAATCAAAGCCTCCATGTTGGAAGCCGTTACGATATATTCGAAATCGGCGATCTCCATGACAAGCCGCTGCGTCTTCGCCCCATGACTCCCGGTAAAATACGACCGGACGCGGTTTTTCAGCACCTTCGCCTTCCCTACGTAAATGATCGTACCCTCGCGGTTTTTCATCAAATAGCAGCCCGGCTTATCCGGAAGCAGCGCCAGCTTGCTGCGGATCAACTCGGAATATTCCTTGGATGCCAACGTACGTTCCCCCTCTCCCCAAAAAAAGACCACAACAAAAAAGCTCTTTTTCCCAGTCTAGCAGAAAAAGAGCTTTCGATCACGCGGCAATCGTTACCGCTTATTGGTGGCGGGATACGACGTTCTTTAGCGCGTCCTTGGACTGGAAGCCGACCACTTTGTCAACCGGCTGGCCGTCCTTGAACACGATCAGCGTCGGAATCGACATGACGCCGAAACGGCTGGCCGATTCCGGATTGTCGTCAACGTTGACCTTCGCGATCTTCAGGTTCGTAACTTCTTTATCGAGTTCTTCGAGAACCGGTGCGATCATTTTGCAAGGTCCGCACCAAGGCGCCCAGAAGTCAACAAGTACAGTGCCGGTAGATTCTACTTCGTTCTTAAAGCTTTCGTCCGTAACGTTCACGATAGCCATTGTAATTCCTCCTTATCGGTTGTCAACATGTAAAGTATACCACAGCACCTGCGGTTTTCAACCGGACTCGCCCGATGTGAATTGCTGGGTAACCTGCTCGTGCTTGATGACGTCGATGCGTTCGATCAGGTTCGACCGGATCTCGCTCAGCTGATGCAGCTGCCGGTCGATCTCGGCGAGCTTCTGCTCATACATCGGCAAAATTTCCTCGCAGAACGCCTCTTTCTTTTTCATCACGCAGTTCAGAAACCCTTCAATTTCATCCGTCGAGAAGCCCAGCCGTAAGTAAAACTGGATCGTATTTACGCGTTCGATGGCGGTGGCGTTGAACACCCGGTAGCCGTTCTCTTCCCGGTCGGGAACGAGCAGCCCTTTCGCCTCGTAATAGCGCAGCGACCGTAAGCTGACTCCGGTCACCCGCGACAATTCGCCGATTCTCATTCGTTCGTTCGCCTCCATCGCCGCTATATTTTCGATCCGTAGCTGTATTATAAACCCTGACACTAATGTCAAGGTCAACACTTTTTTATTAACTTATCAAAAATGAGTGAGTGTGTCCACCGCGCCATGCCCGTCTGACTCTGCATATATTGTTTGCACAATTGTCACTTTCCCACCCTTTACAAGTTTCGCGCAACTTGGGTATACTAAAGCGTAGCTATGCAAGTACGTTAGGAGGTCCCACTCATGAGCGAGCAACAATATCATCCCGAGCTGCACGTGTACGAAGAGGAACGCAACGACCTGATCGATGTAGCGGTGGGTTTCGGCGGCTTCTTTGGCGTTCTGTTCCTGATCGCACTCGTGGCTACGATCGTGTCCCTTCTCATGAAGTAAGCCACGCTTAACGGCCGAAAGCCTTTCCTTCCATCCTGGACGGAAAGGCTTTTTAGTTTCGATTGAGAGAGTATCCCGATCATGCTCCAGCCAACCATGGCAAAAAAGCCCCCCGCAAGCTGCGAAGGGCAAAAGCTATGAAGGCCTCAGAGCAGCTACACACCGCGTTTATTGTACCCATTCACCGTCACGACCTCGACGAAAGGCCGTACCCGATCCATGAGCCGCAGCCCTTTATGCTCTTCTTCTCCGTCCTTGTTCGTAAAGCTGAAATGCTTCTCCAGCCCGTTCAAGTCGTAGTTCGACGTGAAGAACGTCGGCTTCCGGTTCATCCGGTAGTTAAGGATCGCCCCGATCACATGATCGCGCAGCCACGGGTTGAGGTTCTCCGCGCCGATATCGTCGAAAACGAGCAGATCGGTTTCCTTTAGCAGCTCGATCGTCTCGCGCAGCTTCTGATTGTCGTTGAACATCCCTTTCAGATCCTCGGCAAAATCCGGCATATACACGATCGCACCCGTCATCCCCACCTTGGCCAGCTGGTACAGCATGTAGCACATGAGGAACGTCTTACCGGTACCGAACGAGCCGGTCAAGTACAGCCCCTTCGGCTGCAGTCCCTGCTCCGTAGTCCGGTCTATATAACGTGTAATCAAACCGACTGCTTCCGCCCGTTCCAGATCCTTCTTCATCAAATCGGAAAACGAATGATCTTCAAACAGTGCCTTCTCATCGATATGAAATGTCCGAATGCGTCCTCGAATGGCCTGCTCCAGCTCATAGGCGACGAACTTCTTGCACGCTACCCGCTCCTCATGAACATAAGGCCGGTCGCCGATCATCTCCGCCGACAGCATCGTGTAGTGTCCGGTCAAATCGTTCGGGCACCGCTCCAATCCGGGACAGCTTGAGCACACTTTGTGCTCCTTGACGTACTGGTACAAGCTGTTCATATTGATCTTGATCGTATGGTCATCGACAAACGGATATTTGGCGCGAAATTTCTTGACGAGCGGGTCGGCCAGCATGAGCTGCACCCGCTCCTCCGCCTGCCGCAGCATGGACTGGTTCGGCATCTGCTTTAATATATGAGATAACGATTCCATATCCGGCCCCCCTATGAATTGCGGTTGGTTTTGTTATTGAACTTCTTATCCAGCTTCTCCGCCTCGCGCAGAAGCTCCTCCAGCCGCTCAGGAGATACGGCCGTGCCCTGTCCGTTCTTCACGACCGGGATTTGCGGCTTCGCCTTGCCGGCCGCTCCTGCGCCGCCTGCGCTTCGGCCGCGTCCGCGCCCTCCGGCCGAAGCCGCCTTGTCCTTCTCCTCCAGCTTCTGCTTGAGCGTCAGACGTTCGCGAACGTAGTCCACAGCCTGCTCGTAGGTTTCGATCTTCTTATGCATCATGTCAGACGCCACGTTCTCCACCGACAAATACGTGAACGAACGCCGTGTATCGATATTAAACAAATGAATAAGTACATTGATAACTTTATCGGGAAACTTGTAATTTAAATTAATTTTCTCGAAAATATCCAGCAAATTGTCCGGCACGTTCCCTCGCGGGAAAAACAGCTTCAGCACATTCGTATACGACTCGTTGCGGAGCATATAATTGTACTGGTTCCGGTCGCAATAGCCCTGCAGTTTGGCCGGGACGTCCAGCGAATACTGCCACTCGACGGAGCGCTCGCCCGCACCGCCGTCCGCACCGTCCGCCGAAGCATCGGCCTCCGTCTCCTCCGACGCCGACCGTTCCAGACGTGTCAATGCCCGCTCCCGGTACTCGTCTTGCTTCAGCCGCTGCCTGTACACGAGATTGGCCTTATGCTGCAGCGTATCGACATTCAAGCTTCCGTCCTCGTGGAATACGCCCACCTCGTCGAGAAGCCGCCGCACATCGATTTCATCGAGATGATATTTCTTCGCGACGAAATTAATCTCGGCCAGCATCTCCGGCACGTGCTTCAGCTGCTCCACGAACGGGCGGTTCTCCGAGAAGCGCGGAAAATTGTTAATGATATCGGTATAATCGAGCACCTTCGCGGCAAGCATCGGCTTCACTTCCGCCTGCCGGGCGACCGCCGTCTGCTGCAGGCCCTCCTCCAGCTCGAAGTCGATCGCCCCGGCGTACAGCTGATACAGCTCCATGAAGGAGACGGATAATTGTTCCTCATTCGCCCCGGCAAGCTCAGCGGGCTCGTCCGCCAGCAGCTCCTCGCGCAGCGACAGTACGAGGTGACGGCCGATTTTGTCGCGCAGCAGCATTGTCAGGTGCTGATTTCGAAAAAATTCGACAGGCCCCAGCGGCGCAAACAAGCGGTATTCATATACGTACTCCTCGGAGGCCGCTATGTATTTGCGGTACGTATGCAGCAGTCCTACCGCCTCCAAACGCGACGTCTGCTCGAGCCACTCGGTTCTTCCGGCCTCGCCTTCGGCCCCTGTCAGCAGAAACAACCTGCGGTGCTGCTCCAGCGGCGAGAAGCCGATCCGATCCGCCGGCAGCTGCTTGCTCAGCGTCAAATACAAGCCGATCGCGCCCGCGCCGATCATCGGCTGATAGGCGTTCGTCAGCATTTTATGATCCAGGGAACTCAGCGAGAAGCCCCGGTACACCAAATAGCGGTGACGCTCCGTAAAATGATGTAAGTTTGTCACCTGCACGTGCTCATCCATCCCCATCCGTCCGAAAGTATCGGTATCCCATTTTACCACATAAACCGACAGCGCGGGACACCCATCTTTCTCCTCTGCGACAATGAAAACGCCCCTCGAATCGGCCGATCCGGGGGCGAAGAAGGAAGGACGGATGTCTTTTTAAAACATCTTGAAGCCCTTTTGCCGCAGCGTCTTGATCGCCGAACCGCTCAAGATCGCCCCGATCAGGCCTCCGATGGCCGGAATGTAATCGGCGTACGTGTAATCCGCCAGGTTGCTCCACAGGGAGCCCGTGCCCCACGCCCAGTATACGAGCAGCCCGATGACCAGCACGATATAGCCGTAAATCGGAAACCACGTCGTCTTCATCAACATATTGAGAATAAATCCGATGCCGAAAAACAGCACGAACATGAGAACCGTAACAATGATTAATTGGAGCATCCCGAATCATCGTTCCTTTCGTCGTTAAAAAGCTGTGCCTATCCACCCTTCATTGTAACGAACACACGGGCTGAGGTAAAGTGGACGGATTTTGAACAATCGGCCCCGCCCTTCACACCATTGTCATTTGCTCCTCTTCTTTCCTTGGGGTAAAATGGGACAAGATCAAGCACGCAAAGAGGAGTGTTCCCGATGAGTGAAGCGGCTCAAACGCTAGAGGGCTGGTATGCCCTGCATGATTTTCGATTGATCGATTGGACGCTGTGGAAAGCGGCGGATGACGCCACACGGCGCGAGGCTCGCGAAGAGCTCGCTTCGTTCCTGGCCGAGTATCAGCAGGTCGAAGATAATAAGAAAGGCAGCACGGCCACGTATTCGATCGTCGGCCAGAAAGCGGACTTCGTATTCATGCATCTGCGCGAATCGCTGGAGGAGCTGAACGCGCTGGAGAACGCCTTCAACAAGTCGATATTCGCCTCGTTCACGGTACCGGTGTATTCGTACGTCTCGATTGTCGAGCTTAGCTCCTATATGAGTAAGCCCGGCGAAGATCCGATGCAGAATCCGGAAATTGTAGCGCGCCTGTATCCGACGCTGCCGAAGGCGAAGCATATCTGCTTCTACCCGATGAACAAGCGCCGCGAAGGCAATGACAACTGGTACATGCTCGATATGGAGTCCCGGAAGGGCATGATGCGCTCGCACGGCATGATCGGCCGAAGCTACGCCGGTAAAGTCAAGCAGATCATCACCGGCTCCGTCGGTCTCGACGATTGGGAATGGGGCGTTACGCTGTTCGCGGACGATGCGCTTCAGTTCAAGAAGCTCGTGTACGAAATGCGCTTTGACGAAGTCAGCGCCCGCTATGGCGAGTTCGGCGACTTCTACGTCGGCAATCGTCTCGATCAAGCTCTCTTCAACGATTTGCTGCGCATCTAATACATGGCCGTGGCCGAGGGTAATCCCGTTAGACGGGGCTGCACTCGGCTTTTCTCATCGCTACGGGAGGACTACATGCAAAAAAAAACCAAGACCGGAGCGCTCCCCGGCCTTGGCTCATGCCATATGATGACAAACCCTTCAATCTTCCTCGTCTTCATCCTCCAGCGCCTTTAGCTGAGCTTCCATTTCCGCCTTGCGCCGCAAATATTGTTCCGTATCGCGGTCGCGTTGGCGGCTTTTTTCTTTAAGGCGCTCAATCGCCGGCAGGATCAACAAATCGATCTCTTTCTGGACAATGGCGACCAGATCGTACCGCTTCTGCTCCTCCAGATAATGCCCAACCTCGAACAGCGCATTATAGCGATCCAGTTCTTCTCTCGTCAGCAACCCGCGCACTTGTACGCTGCAATGTCTCATTCCGCCCGCCTCCAGTCCCGTCGACTAGAAGCGGCCCTTGCGCAGAACAAGAGGGATGCCGCCGATGATGTACAAATAACGAATGTCAACGAGCTTCTTCAGCACCGATGCGATCCAGCCCCGGAATTTGCGATTGCCGACAACGCCGATCGCTTCGCCGCGTCCGAGCGAGGCGACGACACCGCGGTTCACGAACGTGAACTCCTTGAGCGGGTTGCCGCGAATTGCAGCAACCAGATTGTGGGCGCAGCATTCGCCTTGCTGGGTAGCAATTTGCGCGGTCGGCGGGTAAGGCTTGCCCTCCGGATTCATCACGATCGAGCAGTCGCCGACGATAAAGATGTTCTCGAATTGCGGAGAACGAAGATGTGCATCGACCTTCACGCGGCCGCGCATCGTCTCGAAGCCGGCATCGTCCAGCATATGGTTGCCGCGGATTCCGCCGGTCCATACGACGGTTGCCGCCTTAATGAATTCGTCACCTGCAATAAGCACGCCCTCCGGCGTACATTCTTTAATTGCCGTGCCGATTTTGAAAATAACTCCCTTGTCCGCCAGCACCTTCATGCCGTATTCGACCAGCTCGGGATCGAAGCCGGGAAGAGCTGTCGGCGCCGCCTCGATATTATATATTTTTACAAGGGACGGATCGACGTCGAATTCTTTGCACAGCTCCGGTACGCGATCTGCCAGCTCGCCGACAAACTCGATGCCGGTAAAGCCGGCTCCGCCGACCACGAACGTCAAATAATCTTTGCGGTCGGGTTCACGCTTGAATTTTGCAAACTGATATTCAATGTGCTCGCGGATGAAGCGTACGCTGTTGATCGAACGAATGTTCATCGCATGCTCTTTAAGCCCCGGAATGCCGAACGTTTCCGGCTCTCCGCCGAGGCCGACAACCAAATAATCATAAGAAAGCGTACCGTCCTCGAGAATGACTTTCTTCTCATGCGGCCGAATTTGCACCGCCGTTGATTTCACGAAATCGACCTTAAATTCATCAATCAGCTTAAGGATGTTGACGCGGGCCTTCTCCGGGTCGCCGGTGCCTGCGGCAGGCATATGGAGATCAGTAGTAATATAATGATAATCGTGCTTGTTCACCAGCGTGACATCGGCCTCGTTATAATTGAGCACCTTCTGCAGACGGATCGCCGTAACAATTCCGCCGTAGCCAGCACCAAGTATGACGATTCTCGGAATTCGACTCATCTTCTCTCACATCCGTATCCTTATTCTTTTTGGTCTCTCTATATTATGTGAAAATTGCCACAAACGGTTCCAAGCTACAGTTATTGCCTGTAGCTTGCCCAAGTCCGAATTTGCCCATTCGAAACGTCACCGAGCGGAAAAATTCCAACATAATTAACCAATTCTCATGCAATAATATAATGATCGGTATTAAAGTGCAAGCATGTTTTTGCCGAAAAATATTGGATTGTTTCACAAGCGTCCCCAGTGTTGTCAGCCGTAACACGTTGCCGGGAATCGGAAGCATTCAAAAATAAAGTCGGTATGAATGGGCATACTATCCGTTAGGAAACGGAGGGATGCCCTTTGTCATACTGTGCCATATGCAACGGCATCGAGCAAGCGGATACCCGCTGCCCGAAATGCGGAACAAGCTTGTCCGACCATGGCCGTTTTAACGATTTTCTCGGTCCTTATTCGCCTTACCGTCCGATTGACGATATCAGCATGACGAACGGCTATCTGGACTTGGCGAGACATCAATGCATGCATGTTCTTTCATGTCCAAGCTGTTCCAAATCGTACACGATCGGCTTTGCCGAAATCGATTGACAGCTTGCAAAAAAAGCCCGAACCGGCACGCAGCCTGTCGAGCTTTCGAAATCCATGTCAGTCAACTATGTATATGAATCAGTTAGCCGCCGCTTTCGGCATACGATCATATCCGGTGTCCAAGTGCAGACGCCGGCGTCTGATCTCGGCCAGCAGCAAACGAATGAATTCTTCGTCCAGCTTCAAATCAATTGCTTTAAAATAGGAGTCAATCAGCGTTTCGTTGCTCATGAGCCTCAAGGACCATCACCTGTTCCTCTTAAGAATGTCCTTATATTACCATGAGGCCAGTAATAGAACAACCGTTCCGTTATCCACATGAATATGTGTATAAGCTGTGGGTATAATGTTGATACATGTCAAAAACTGTCCTATAGCGCGGGGGATAATGTGGATAAAGTTATACACAAGTTCACAACGCCTAAATCGATTAAAATGTTTTATCAGGTTTCGAATTTCGATAATGATGTTAATAAGCAAAAATGCCGCCCGACCGAATTGACGGTCGAAGCGGCATTTTCTCGTTAAGAACCCGTGGCGGCCTTGGCGGTGCTGTCGTCCACAACATCCGGGTCATTCGTAATCGTCGCACTGAACAAAGAGAATGTAGCCGACAAATCGCCGGTAACGGAGCTTCCTGCGCCAAAGTAGCTTTTCGTACTGGAGGTCGGCGCGATGATGAACGTATCTCCATTATTCAGCGTGCCGCCGTTGCTGACGACTTTGAAGGCACCGACGAAAGAAGGCATAAGCATCCGCATCCTTTATCTTCAGATGGTTTATCTTATGTGCGTCTGCCCGGTTTTGGAACCATTACATGAGGAAGACCGAGGATTCCACAAATATGCCTTTGTTAAAGACGACATTGACGTAGTATTTCGGATCTTCCTTGAGCTGGAATTGATACGTCCTGCGGTCTCCGGACTCCGCAACCAGCTTCCCCGGCGAGCCTGCCGCTTGAACGAACTGCTCGTAGGTCGTGCCCGGGGCAATCTTCGTCACTTGGTCGCGGCTGACCTTGTCCAGCTGCTGCGGCTGCGCCGGCGCTGCCGATCCTCCGCCGCCCGCTGCCGTACCGCCGTTCGCTGCACCGCCTGCTGTCCCCCCTGTAGTTCCGCCAGCCGTACCGCCCGATGCCGTACCACCAGACGTTGTGCCGCCGGTCGAAGTATCGCCGCCTCCGGCAGTACCAGACCCGGTGCTGCCGCCGGACGTCGCGCTTCCCGCCGTTCCCGAACTATCGTTTGCCGCTTGCCCCGGTGCCGCCGCGCCGTCCTTCTTCGCACAGCCCGACAGCATAAGAGCTCCCGCTAACATGACCAAACCGATTTGCTTCTTCCACATCCTGCGATTCCTCCTGCTTCAAACGTGATACAGGATAGTATTCGTCCAAGCGGAACAAATTTAGTCGCCCTGGGGAGTGTCGTTCATAGAAAAAAGACTATCCATCTTGGATAGCCTTCTCTTCATCAATCCTCGCACTTCTCCGCGAGCTTCTCTTCCTCCGGCTTCGTCCGGAAGCTCGAGCCGCAGCCGCATGTCGCGATGGCGTTCGGGTTATGAATGGTAAAGCCGCCGCCCATGCCTTGATCCTTGAAATCGATCTCGACGCCGTACAAATATTTGTAGCTGTCCGCATCGACCACAACTTTCAAGCCATGGATGTCGAGCACTTGATCGTCTTCCTTCTGATCGTCGTCGAAGCCCATACCGTAGGAAAAGCCGCTGCAGCCGCCCGGCTTCACACCAAGCCGCAGGAACAGGTTTGGAGCTTCCTCGGCGGCAAGCAATTCTTTAATTTTATCTGTAGCGGACTCGCTAATAGTCACCATTATGAGTACCTCCTCTTTGAGTACAGTAAAGCTTACTTATAGTATACTCCTCTTAGTATACCGACTCAAGGGCGGCAGCCGTCTGCAGTTCTTGCTGAGATATGGAAACAAGTGCATAATATTGCAGCAGCAGCTGATCCAACCTTTTGCTGCACAACTGCACGTCCGGATGAAGAAATCCGAATTTAATGCCGAGCGTCACCATCTCGCTCCGCAGCTCCTCGATCTCTTCGCATATGCGATTATGCGCTTCCCGCCATTCGGCTGCTTTCAAGGCAATCACCTAAATAAAGATTAAAGTACGCAGACAAGTATACTAGATTTTGTCCGTTTTGGGAATGTTCAATTGTTTAGGTGACCGAACAGCATTAGGCAGCTATCGGGTGTTGCCGGGGCTATACAACAGGTTTATAATAGTGAGGATTGTGAATCTTATTACAAGGGTACGTTACACACGTTACATAGGAGGGAAGCCCGGATGAATATTGCAGTAGGCAGCCCCGACAAGCGCATGGCCGAAATCGCCGAGAAAGTGCAGAACGGCGAACGGCTGACGCTGGAGGACGGGGTATTTTTATATGAATCCGACGATTTGCCGACGATCGGCCAGCTGGCCAATATCGTCAATCAGCGCAAGAACGGCAAGCTCGTTTATTTTATTCAAAATATGAGTTTGTATTTTACCAATGTCTGTGAGGAGCACTGCGCATTTTGCCACTTCCGCCGCGACGAAGGGGAAGAAGGCGCTTATACGCTGACACCCGGCCAAATGCTGGAGTATGTTGCGGAGCATTATCACCCTGAGCTATTGGAATTCCATATCAGCCAAGGGCATAATCCGCACGTTCCTTTCGAATATTACGTCGATTGCTTGCGGCAATTGAAGCAGGCTTACCCGCAGGTGACGATTAAGGCGCATACGGCTGCCGAAATCGAATTTTTCTCGCGGATCAGCGGTCTCAGTTATAAGGAAGTATTGAAAACGCTGATGGATGCGGGCTTGTCGACGCTTCCTGGCGGCGGTGCGGAAATTTTAACGGAGCGGTATCGGGCCAAAATGAAGGTGGAGAAGGCTTCTTCCGAAGAATGGCTCGCCGTCCATCGCGCCGCCCACGAGCTCGGGATGAAGACGCACGCTACGATGCTGTACGGATCGATCGAAACGCTCGAGGAGCGAATCCGGCATATGATACTGCTGCGGGAGCTTCAGGATGAAACCGGCGGTTTCATGGTGTTTATCCCGAACTCGGTACAACCGTCGTCCAAAAATGCGGGCCTGAAGCGGCGCGTGCCTGCTTTCGACGAGCTGAAGACGATTGCGATCAGCCGGCTCATGCTGGACAATTTCCCGCATATTAAAGCGTATTTCATTAACATCGGCACCAAGCTGACGCAGCTGTCGTTCGCCTTCGGCGCCTCCGACGCGCATGGAACGATCGTGAAGGAACGCATTTCTCACGCAGCGGGCGCAACCTCGCCCGAAGGGCTCACCAAAGACGAGCTTGTGTGGCTCATTAAAGGAGCGGGCCGCATTCCAGTAGAGCGCGACACGTTCTATCATGAAATTCGCAGATATTAGAGATACTAATCAGTGCCTGAATGGTCGATAGGGAGTTGATTGCAAGCTATGAAGAAGCTGGTTGTACTTGGCGGAGGCTATGGCGGCTTAACGATTGTTTTGAATCTGTTGGAAAAAGAACTGCCGCCGGATACGGTCATTGTACTCGTAGACCGGAGCCCCTTCCAAGGCCTTAAGACGGAATATTATGCTTTGGCTGCAGGTACTGTCGCCGAAACTCACGTCCGAATTCAATATCCGGTGGATCCGCGACTCATCATGAAATACGGCGATGTCACGGCGGTCGATCTGGAGAACAAGCAGGTGCTGTTCGACGGCAAGGAGCCGCTGACTTACGATTGGCTCGTCATCGGACTCGGCTGTACAGACAATTACCACGGCATCCCCGGAGCCGAGCAGTTTTCCTGTTCCCTGCAAAGTTTCCACCAAACGCGATTGACGTACGCCCAGGTCAGCAATGTGGCCCCCTATGGTCAAGTAACGGTTGTCGGCGGCGGTCTCAGCGGTGTCGAGATCGCGGCGGAGCTGCGCGAAAGCCGGCCTGATCTTAACATCCGTATCCTTGACCGCGGAACTAGTGTTTTGTCGGCTTTCCCGAGCAAGCTTCAACAATTCGTTCGGGAGTGGATGATGGAGCATCATATCGAGATGCGTTCTCACATTTCGCTGACGCGCCTTGACGGCGGGGATCTGTACAACGGTGAAGACGACATTATTAAAACGGACGTAACCGTATGGACGGCAGGCATCAAGCCGAGTCCGGTCGTCCAGGCGCTTGAGCTGCCGAAGGACAAGCAAGGAAGACTGATCATTAACGAGTACCACCAGCTCCCGGATCACAACGACGTATATGTCGTAGGCGACTGTGCCAGTCTGCCATTCTCCCCGAGCGGACAAGCCGCCGAAGCGCAAGGGAAGCAAATCGCGGAAGTGATCCGCGCCCTCTGGAAAGGCGAGACGCCGCGGCTCGGCACGATCAAGCTGAAGGGCACGCTAGGCTCGCTCGGCAAGAAAGCCGGGTTCGGCATTATGGGCAAGCGAACCGTTATGACCGGTACGATCCCCCGTGCGCTGAAGAGCGGTGTGCTGTGGATGTCGAAGCGCCATTTTGGCTGATCCCATTCGTCAGTCGTCGTCGCCAAGCAGCTTGTACATGGCTTCGATCTCCTCGATCTTGGCCATGACCTTCTTCTCAAGCTCGTCCGCATCGGCCGCTTCGACGATCTCACCGTTAACGAGAGCGTACGGAATGAGATAGCAAGTCCCGCAGTTACCCAGACAGCCATATTCAACGACATCATATTCAGGGTTTGCTTCCAGCTTCTTCATCAAACGGTCCGTACCGTGATGCATGTTCGAAGCGCAAAATTCGATGATCGGTCTCATACGGGAGGCAAGCCTTCTTTCTTCATTCATTTATAGTTATGATAATGATTTTCATTTTGTCGTAAATATCATATAATATAGAGGAAGTATCATTCAAATTCAAGCCGAGAGGAGTTCTATATATGACAGAGCAAACGAAAAACGAATCGATGTATGACGAAGTGCTGGAGGTACTCGATAAGCTGCGTCCGTTCCTGCAGCGCGACGGCGGCGACGTCGAGCTCGTCGACGTAGAAGACGGCATCGTCAAGCTGAAGCTGATGGGCGCATGCGGCTCTTGCCCGAGCTCCACGATCACGCTGAAAGCCGGTATCGAGCGCGCGCTTGTTGAAGAAGTGGAAGGCGTACAAGAAGTCGTTCAAGTGTTTTGATTGAAATGTATCACAGAAGGGTCTGCCGGCTAGCGGCAGGCTCTTTTTTTCTGGGTAGCCCCAATATTATACGAAGCATATCCTCGGGGGATACGTGGTGGACTTTTGCTGATTGCATATTTGGGCCGGAACTGCCGAACAATAGAGTTGATCGTTGCGAAGATAACAAGGCGGTGGAACGAGGAATGTTAACAGACGTGCAAGAGCGGTTGTCGGAATTGAAGGAAGCGATCGACGGCCTCCAGCTGGATCAGGCTTCAGCCGCAAACGCCCGGAAAACCTGCGAGGCTTACGGCAACCAGCTCCTGCTGGACGGCTCCGCTCTGTTAAAGGCGGACATGTCCCATGAGCAAAAGCGCGAGGTCATTGCCGGAATGAGGCAGGCCGTTCACAAGCTGCAGGAAACGACGAGAGAGCTGATGTCCCAGTGCGCCGAAGCTTACCGCGGCCAGATCGGCACCGAAGAGAAAGAGGCTTACGAGAAGCTGTCGAAGCAACTGCAGCAGGAGTACAAACCTGAAGCGTTCCGCAGCCTTCAAGCCTATCATCAGGTCGGCCGCCTTCATGATTTGCTAAGCAGTCTGAATACGGAATTGCTGGATGCCGATTTTGAGCTAGAGCGGGAAATGCGGCAATCCGGCACGACAGAACGAACAGCGGATGAAGCTCCTCCTTTTGGTGCCGACCCGCTCAAATACGATCATGATCCGGTGCCCGGCTCTCTTTCCCCGTAATGCATCCGGTCGGTAAACGTCAAGCCGCAGCAAGGAGTGCCCAAATGGCCAGCCTGCTGCGGCTCTTTATTTGCGTTGCTGTTTCTCTTCGGCCGTTTCATTCAAATATCGGAACACGGCCAGCAAGCAGCCCTCCACCATGGCATAGGCGTCGCTGAGCTCCTGTGCTTCAAACCTGACATTTTCCACGGCGAATTTGTCTCCCGGGCGGTAAGCGTTCAGCTTCCAATCGTCCAGCATTTCAGCGTTGACATAATGAATTTCCATATTGCGCTGCTTCCGCAGATTCGTAAGCGATTGCTTATGGGCGGCTTTCAGCTCGTACAGCTGCTGCTGCAGCTGCGGTACGGCATGCCGCTCATACATGCGCCGCAGCACCGTAAAGAACGAAAAATGCGGCTTTACCTGCTCCGTTTGCAATTGCAGCCAATCGTCCAAAAAATATCCGAGCTTGTCGAGAAGCGAAAAGACGCGGATCAAGCCGTTCTTGTAAAAATAGACGAATCGCCGATATTCGTCATGCTCGCCTTCCTCCATATCCTCGACGAACGATGACTTGATGCTCTCGGCGTAGCGGACGCTGCAATATACGCTTTGCTCCAATTCATCCAGACCGACTTGAAAGCCGCGGCTCCATATCGCATATTGAGCAAGCTTCTGTTCACTCTTAGCCGCGCGAAACGTCCCGTCGGACAAGCCGCCGATAAACCGGTTCAACTGCTCCGTCACCTGCCGCTGCCCGTCCTTCATCGTCCGTTTCGGTTCGTTAAACAATACGCGCAGCATGGATGTCACCTCGAATCATTTAGTGGTTGCCTCCCGGCGCCTGCGGCTGCTTCCTATGCATCGTCTGCATGCGGTCGCGTTGAATTACGTACATGGCCGCAAGAATGAAAGCTCCGCCTGCATACTGGTAAGCGGAAATCCCTTCACCCAAGAGCAGCCAGCCGCCGACCGCCGCGGTAAGCGGCAATAAATACCCGTAAGCCGAAGATTTGAAAGGTCCGAGCCGGGCCAGACTTGCATTATGTATAGCGAAGCCTGCCAGTGTGGCCAATAAGGCCGTATATAGTAGAGTTCCCCAACCGACCGGGCTGATTTGCGCCAATTGATGGGTATCGGTAAGCGTCAAGACGAACGGCAGCAGCGATACGGCCCCTGCGGTCATCTCAAAGGCAAGCAGCAAAGGCAGCGGGTACTTGGCGACAAGACGGTTCATCCCGATCAGGTAAAAGGCTCCCATAAAGCTGCGCAGCAGCAGCAGCACGTCCCCGCGCAGCGTATCGGGACCGAAATGGAAACCGCCGGCCCCTCCGGACACGATCAGCAGGACGCCTGCGAAGGCCGCCGGCAAACCGATCGCAATGCTCCAGCTGAGCCTTATCTCACGCAGCAGCAGCGACAAAATGACCGTAACGATCGGCATAAAGCCTCTTCCCAGTACAGCTCCGTTCGCCGCATTGGAGAACTGCAGCGCATACTGCAGCATCGCTTCCATGCCGATCGCCGACAAGACGCCGAGCCCGCAGATCAGCAGCAGATCGCGAGGCGGCATGCGGAAGGAAAGCTCGCGCCGGCGCAGGAACCCGTAAGCGTAAATCCATAGAAAAGGAACGATAATGACATATCTTAGCCCGTTGAAGACGAGCGGATTCCACTCCTGCGCGCCGATTTTGAGCGAGGAAATATTAATCCCCCACAGGACATAGACCAATACAAATCCAAAATGCGGCCATAGTCCGGCAATTCCGCTGGAAGCATTCGATTGAAGCTGCGGGTTCGTCATTGTGCGCACCTGATCTTTCTTTGATAGGTATTATCAGCAATAGGAAAAGGGCTGCCCTTGGCGCCGCTAATCGGCGTCAAGGCATGCCCTTCTTTGCAAGTGTAAGCACGCAGAGGACTTTCCATCAGACCGTGCTCCTCTGAGTTTGTAATACGACGGCCCGCTGCGAGCTTAAGGTCGCAACGCACAAGTAGCTCAGGACACCGAACAATCCGCAAACTAATACAGTGTGTGCGAGCGCCGCCAGCAGTCCCCAGCCTGAAATGCCCACCGTCCATGTAACGAAAGCGCCGGAGATGACCTGCAAGGTGACCAGGATGAACGCGTTACGGGCGTTTGCCGTCAATCGATGTTCGGCCGGAAAGCTGCGTCTCGCCATCTGGAACAGCAGAAGCAGCACGATGAACAGCAGCGCAGCGGCGACTCTGTGCATAAACACAATCCCCGTTGCCCCGGACAGCTCCGGAATGAGCTCGCCGTTACACAGCGGCCATCCTAAACAGCCTCCCGTCGATTTCATGTGCCGGACGTATGCTCCAAGATAAATGACGACTAGCGAATAGACCGTAGACAGCCATACCGCTGCCCGGAACAGAGGCGGAGACGGCATGCTCGGCCGCACGGCTTCCTCCTTGGCCGCCGTCTGGCCTCTGCGGGTATACAGCATCGCAAGAAGCAGCGTACAGGCGAAGGCGAGGAGCGACAAACCGAAATGCGAGGCCAAAATAAGCGGCGACTGCGGCCATACGACGGCCATTGCCCCGAGTACCGCCTGCAGGAACGTGAAGAAGATCGCACCGCCGACAAAGCGCTTCGCATCCCGGCGCTTATCCACGCGCCAGACAAGAATCGCAGCCGCGAGCAAGAGCAGCACGATAACGCCGGTGACAGCGCGGTGACTATATTCAATCATAGTGGAGATCGTGTATTCCGGCACGAACTTGCCGTTACAGAGCGGCCATTCGCGGCCGCAGCCCAAGCCGGAATCGGTCTTGGTGACAAGCGCCCCCATGAGCACGACGATAAACATGACGATTGCCGACCCGTAGGCGGACCATTTTAACGCTTGGAATTTCATGTGTTAGCACCTACTTTCGTTATCAATTATAACGAACGCGGCCCGGCAATGCCATTCGCAATTGTTACAAAAGGTTGAAACGAGAGCCTTTACGATTTGGGCAGGGCGGCAGCCACTTCCAGAGCCCGATTCAAAAATTGCTCGATCTCGTCCCGCGTCTTGCGCAGCTTGCTGACGAAACGTACGAGCTCCTGCCCTTCCCGATAGGCGATAAAGCTTGGAATGCCCATAATGCCCAGCTCCAAGGACAAGTCCGGCAGCTCATCGCGGTCGATCTGGATGAACCGGATCCGTCCTTCATAGTCGCGCTCGAGATCCGGCATGAACGGCTCAATGAAATGGCAGTCCTTGCACCAGGTCGTCTTGAATACGGCCACCGTCATCGTGCCGTCAGCGATGCGCTCCCGAAAAGCTTCCTCCGTTTTGATATGCTCCATCTTCCCCTGCCTCCTCCAATCGATTTGATTCACTTATAGCACTTCCTGTCATGCAAAGTCAAAGCTGTGTACATACACGAAATGGAAGTTTACATTTATTTGAAAAAGTGATATCATGTAAATATCAAGTTGATATATAACATGAACAAGGAGCTGTTACCCTATGAGAGAGAACAAAGCGTATGCTCTGAACGGCTTTATCGCAATGCTCGCCTTCATCCTTTTGCTTCTGACCGGTATTCTGGGCTTCGTCATGCAAAGCTTCCTTCTGGCGATTCCAAGTCTGGTCGCGGCTATATTGATCGTCTCCTCCATTGCCGTCGTACAGCCGAACGAAGCTCTGGCGCTTACCTTTTTCGGCGAGTACAAAGGTACGGTCCGCGACAGCGGCATTTGGATGGTCACTCCTTTCACGGTCCGCAAGAAAATATCGCTGAAAGTTCGCAATTTCAACAGTGCCAAGCTCAAGGTGAACGATGTGGAAGGAAATCCGATCGAGATTGCCGCGGTTGTCGTATTCCGGGTCGTCGATTCGGCAAAAGCGCTGTACGAGGTTGACGATTATGAAACGTTCGTTGAAATTCAGAGCGAGGCCGCGCTTCGCCATGTCGCTTCGAAATATCCTTATGATGCCTACGACACGGATGAAATCTCGCTGCGCAGCCATGCCGATTTCGTGGCCACCGAGCTGACCCGCGAGCTGCAATACCGGCTCGAAACCGCAGGCGTTCAAGTCGTCGAAGCGCGGCTGACTCACCTCGCCTACTCGACGGAGATCGCCAGCGCGATGCTGCAGCGGCAGCAGGCAACCGCCATTCTGGCAGCGCGGCAGAAGATCGTGGAAGGCGCAGTCGGTATGGTAGAGCAAGCGCTGGCCCAGCTTCAGGAGCATAATATCGTCGAGCTCGACGACGAACGCAAGGCGGCCATGATCAACAATCTGATGGTGGCGATCGTATCGGACCGGGCCGCGAGTCCGATTATCAACGCCGGAAGCTTGTACTAAGCGCGAACTGAGATGGCCGGTAAGAAAAATTTTCCGCTGCGCCTCGATCCGGCGCTCTATGAGATACTTGAACGATGGGCGGCCGACGAGCTGCGCAGCGTGAATGGGCATATCGAATTTCTGCTGCGCGATGCGGCCCAGCGTGCCGGCAGACTGCCCGGGCGGACTTCGGCAAAGATGCCGGGGCCCAGGTCCGAAGACGAATAGGCAAAATAAAGCACCTCCTGAGTTGACCGTCGTCAAGACCGGTACTGCAGGAGGTGCTTTGTTTACGTTGTGTATAGGTTATTCCCTTGTCATCGTTACAAGTCCCGCTTCTTCGTCCCACTCCACCTTGGCGCCGAACGACTCGGCAATAAAGCGCAGCGGAACATAAGTCGTTCCATTCCGGTTCACCGCCGCGCTAACCAGCGTTACCTCGGTGCCGTTCAACTGAGCGGTCGCTTCTCCAAGCTTCAGCCCGATGACCGCGCCGGAACGCTCGTCCTTAATGCCGACCGACTGGTTCGCCTCGTCCCACGTCACTTCGGCGCCGAAGCGCTCGGCGATGAAACGGGCAGGTACCATCGACACGCCGTCGGAAGTAACATAAGGATGGGAGGAATCGTATTCGTACATACCGTACTCATCGTTAACGAACAACGTTACCGTTTGGCGGGTAATATGCAAATCGTCTTTCAGCAGCTTGTATACGGCCGAGCCCGGTTTGAAATTGGCGAGTACGTCCACGCCTTCCGCGCCGTCCTCCCCGCCCACCTGCAGCGCCCCGGCTGTCGTGGAGACAGCCGTCACTTCCACCGGCCGGTTGTGATTCCAAAGCTCCGTATCTCCGACGATTCGCAGCCCGATCACCGGCTCCTGCTCTTCATCGTCTTCCAACGGCAGCTCCAGCTCGACATGGGATTTCCGCACGTTAAGCGAGCTGTCGAGCGACCAGTCGGCCTTCAGGGAGAAGCGCTCGGTAAAGAGCCGATCCCATTCGCTGCCATATTCATCGTATTCATAGTCCTCGAAGTCCTCGAACTCGTCTTCGGCCGGTTCCGGTTGTTCAAGCTCCTTCAGCACTTTGCCGGCATACTGCTGCAAGGAGGTGAACAGGAACTCGACGGTTAACGTCTTATTGTCCAAATAAGCCATATATAAAGACATCATTTCTTCGTATATCTCGACGTAACCATCTTCCTCTTCGCTCTTCATTTCGTCCAGGGACTTCTGGTACGCTTCCTTCAGCACCGGAGCAAACAGATCATACAGCTGACCGAGCAGCTCCTTCATGCCTTCCTCGTCGGACACAGCGGATTTCAGCAGAGCTTTGCCGAGCTCCGCCAATTCCGTTCCCTTTACTTCCACATGGACTTTCTGAAGATTCATCGTTTCACCGTTCACGGATTCGTTCGCCTGCGATACCGTCAGCACCGAAGGGTTCGGTGCATGCTTGATGGCAAACTTCGCGAGCAATGTGGAGAACTCGTGCTCATGCTTGGCCAGCTCAGGCCATAACGTGCTGAACATCGATAAAGACAAGCCATTCTCGGCCTCTTGCGCTCGATCCCATATGATCGGCTTTTGGCCGCCGTCGAGCTGCAGCACATACTTTTGATCATCGAGCTGGAACGTAAACGGAACGGCCTGCTCCCGATAACGAATCGTCCCCTCGAGCGAAGCATGCCTTGGATCCTTGACAGCCATGCGCGTCAGCTCCAGCTTCAGACCGCCGAGAAGCTGCGCGATCGCCTTCTCTTCATCTGTTCGATACGTTCCTTTACCAGGGATCAACTCAATGTTCCAAGAACCTTTCCCTTCAATCGACGTTTGTGACACATACTGATCCAGCGCTTTCCCGAGATCTACGCCGCCCACAGACTGACATCCGCCGGCGACCGTCAATGCGGCACCCATCATGAGGGTCAACCCGGCCCGCTTCCACTTATGTATCAATGCTACCACTCCTCACAACGATTCTATCAAACTTTCCTATCCTACCTTAGTTAACCATAAACCGCTCAACTTGAATAGCGGTCATTTTACTAACCATGAATTGTTCTGCATACGGTATCAGAGTAACGGTCCGCCGATCAAGACAAAATAATCCTTGAGCGGGATGGGAGGGTACCATATCGATGTGGAAAGCTAAGAGGCGATGGCTGGAGCGACTGCGGGCTTTGCCGCAGCAAATACTGAATCTGCTGAAAGGGAAAATGGGCAACGTCGCGTATTCGCTGGAGGAAGCACCGGCCGCCGGCGTACTCCATCCGCTGCCCGCCGGCGTTAACCTTATCAAGCAGCAAACCGACAGCCTGCTCCGCCGTCCTCCCCGGGGTATCGCTCCTTTACCCGCTGCAGAGCAATACCTGGTAGAGCGGCTTCGCGAGGAAGCCGCCCGTTTGAACCGGAACAACGTGACCCGCACCGCCGCTTATCTGGACATCTACCGCCAGCATCCCGAACTGCACTGGGCATTCCTCGCTCATATGGTGTCGCGCAACGGCGGCTGGACGATGACCGATTTGAAGGGCGAGCTGCTGCCGTGCCTGCTCGGCGCAGGGCAGCGCGAGAGCTTGTTTCGCTTCCTCGAACGGGCGAACGGATTGATTTTCTACGACGCCTACCCGCAGCTGTTATTGTACCGCGAGAGCACTCGTACCGGCAGGCGGCTCACGCATTTGCTGCCTCACCTCGGCGTAACGGAGTTCATGATCGCCGTATGGGACGAATTTCATCGCACGCGCGATTCGGCTCTGCTCACTTGCTGCCTGATCGTGAACGAGCAGCACTTTATCGAGGAACGAATCGTCCAGAGCGCTTATTTTAAAGAACACGTACTCGACACACTGGCCTTTAAGACTCAATCTCTGCTGCAGATGAATCAAGTGCTGTTTCCTTATGCCGGCCCTGAAGGCGGAAACCGTCTTCGTCTTGCAGGTCTCATTCTGGAAAATTTCGCCGACCTCTCCGAACGCATCCGCTTCGGCCAGTCCTTATACGCGATTTTGTTCGCCCAACCCGATGTGTACCGCGGCGCCCATCATTTCGCCGTGAGCACGCCGCATACCGGCTCTCGCGCCGATTATTGGCCGGAGCTGTTCGCCGAAGTTCGGCACAGTGCGCCGAATCCGGTTTACCGGCCTCGGCTAAACGGCAGCTGCCTCGCCGCCGGAGCGGAGCCTCTGTTCAGCCCCAGGCTTGCGCATGCATGGAAAGACCGGCCAGTAGAGCCACCCGAGCCCGGGGATTGGTGCCGTGGCCAGGTCGGCCGAAATGCGCTTAAACTGCTGCCGAGCCGCTTGCACGTTCCGTTCGATTTCGATATGTCTCAGGAATACCCGTATGCCTTGAATAAAATAGAACTAGCGATCATGGCTGCACAGGAGCTCGGGACGAAGGCATAAATCCGTTTCGGCGGAAGGAATACGGGCTTGGCATGACGAATCGTTCCTCAACAATGAGTGAAAGGAACATGTTCATGACGATTCGTACGCAATTGTATCTCGATGTCGGCGGCGTGCTGGGCACGAACTTGGACGGGTTTTGGCATTGGTTGGCCGGAGCCGCCGCCATCCCGCACGATCAGCTTCGAGGACGCTATAAGTCCGAGCTCCGCAATACACTGTGGACCGGAGAACTAAGCGAGCACGGCTTCTGGGACTGGGTCTGCTCGCTGCAAAGCGCCAAGGCTCCCGACGAAGCCCGCGCCTTGCTGCTAACCCATCTGCAGCCAATGCCAGCCTTTGCGTCGCTGCCCCAGCTTAGCCGAAAGTACGACATTCACATTTTGAGCAATCACCGGGTTGAATGGTTGAACCCCTTCTTGGTGCCGGTAAGAAGCCACTTGAACAGTATCACGATCTCAGCCGAAGTACGCTGTGCCAAGCCGGATCCGGCCATCTACCGGATCGCCGCCGCCCACGCCCCGGCCGGCGCATCGATTCTGTTCGTCGACGACGCCCGGCACAACCTCGACGCCGCGGCTTCCCTCGGGTGGTCGACGCTGCTTGCCGATCCGGACAGCCGCTGGCTGACCAAGCTTTTGCATTAACCCGTTCTCCCATCGACTATCCTGTTTCCATTTTGGAAAAAATGAATCCATCAACTAAACAACAAGGAACATGTCGATGATAGACTATCTCATTCTGGGCTTAATCTGGATCTTGACCTTTGTTATGGTCGTAACAACAACGCCTCGGGACATGCTCCGCGAAGCTCTGGCCATCTTCATGTTCAAGCACTCGTTAACATGGCTGTTTGGCTTATTGGTTGTTGAATATAAACTCATCGAATATCCCGTCAGGGAGTTTCCCTATGCGTCAAAAAGCAGCTTTTCTTTCGAGTATTTCATTTACCCTGCTATTTGTATCATGTTTAATCTGAGATTCCCCAGAAAGAAGAGCATGCTCCATCAGATCGGCTGGTTTGTATGGTTCCCGTCCTGGATGACCATCCTTGAGGTCTTAGTGGAGAAGTATACGAACCTCATTCATTACGTCAACTGGAGCTGGTACTGGACATGGCTTTCCTTACTGCTGACTTTCGGCTTATCTCGTATGTATTTCATCTGGTTTATGAAAAAAAGAACGGGGGCCCGCTGATCGCATTGGATCTTTGCAGGCCCCCTAAGATATTGTCTTCGTTTATGATCTCCAGCAGTTCCCATCAGTTGAGTGTACTCCTCCCGCTACATCAGTTTAAATCGATTTGATTTTTGATGTTTTCATTTTTTGAAACAAAGAGGTTAACATGTAAGCTCCCTCAAAAAGAACTAAATAAATCAAAAAGATGATGATGTAATTTACCCATTTATACTTAACAAATAATCCGTACATGACCAAAATTGGCTTGAATCCAAATCCAAATGCCAATGCCGTCAAAAAAGCATATAAATGAAAGTTTTTATTACGTTCGAGGGTCCATTGATATACGAACATAATAGCTACAGGAATCAGTGACGCATCTAATGAAATACTGGGCAGGAAAGGAAGGACATGATAGGGATATCCCCATAGCCCATAACGTATGCCAGACGTATCTGTATAGGCAAAAAGCACATGCGTAGAATATCCAAAAAAACCAATCTGGTATATCCTCGAACGATCAATGAACAAGTAAACGAGTATCAGTGGAGCAATAAGCATGACCAGATTAGTCCAAAACTGCCAAGTTGAAAAGTTCGAATAGGCGAACCAATAGGCAACACCTTGATGCGTAAGATTTTCTTGGCTAGAAACCAATTGTTCAAAATACTCATTTACGGTCTGAGTCATCAATGTGCAACCCCCTTCGGTTCTAAGGTGCACCAGTTATCAACAAAATATCCGTTATGGACTCCGAGTGTGTGTGTTAATGTCCGCAACAGGCGGGATTTCGATCGACACAAGTATGGCTGCCTAGCCAGTTGTAGATTTCGAATAGTCATCGATATAACGGAAGGCCGGGGTCATCTTTGGGTTCCTTGTTGCAGCCGTAGGGATCGGAACTTTCGCCGGGGGGACAGATACGCATGCAATGTCGCGATATGGAGGCTATGTACCGAAAACGGTCGGGGAATCCATTGAAATGGCGTATTGGTACTATTTCTTGAAATAGTGAGAAGAAGAATGAAGTGTTGTAAAAAATGAGAAAAGAGGTCCCCTCGATCATCAATGATGACTTTGAGGTGCCTCTTTTCGTTTGCGGCCGCGCAGCTTCGGCATTAATTTTATCAAGCTTCTTGAACCGGTATCGCTCGTATTACAGAAATCGATGCTACAAGGCTTAACCGATACTGCCTTCCATCTCAAACTTGATCAAGCGGTTCATCTCCACCGCATACTCCATCGGCAGCTCTTTCGTGAACGGCTCGATGAAGCCCATAACGATCATCTGAGTTGCTTCCGCCTCGCTCAAGCCGCGGCTCATCAGATAGAACAGCTGATCCTCCGACACCTTCGATACGGTTGCTTCGTGCTCCAGTGTGATGTTGTCGTTCAGGATTTCGTTGTACGGAATCGTATCCGACGTCGACTGGTTATCGAGAATGAGCGTATCGCACTTAATGTTCGCCTTCGAGCCGGCCGAGTTGCGGCCGAACGAGGCGAGACCGCGGTACGTCACTTTGCCGCCGTGCTTCGAGATCGACTTGGAGACGATCGTCGAAGTCGTTTCCGGCGCCAGGTGCGTCATCTTCGCCCCTGCGTCTTGATGCTGGCCCTTGCCTGCAACCGCGATGGACAACACCATGCCCTTCGCGCCGCGGCCCTTGAGCACGACAGCTGGATACTTCATCGTCAGCTTGGAGCCGATGTTGCCGTCGACCCATTCCATCGTTGCGTTCTCTTCCGCGACCGCGCGCTTCGTAACGAGGTTATAAATGTTCGGCGCCCAGTTCTGAATCGTCGTGTAACGGGCGCGGGAATTTTTCTTGCAAATGATCTCAACGACGGCGCTGTGCAGCGAGTTCGTCGAGTAGATCGGTGCCGTACAGCCCTCTACGTAGTGTACGAACGAATCTTCATCGGTGATGATCAGCGTACGCTCGAACTGGCCCATGTTTTCCGAGTTGATCCGGAAGTACGCCTGCAGCGGAATTTCGCACTTGACGCCCTTCGGCACATAAATGAACGAACCGCCCGACCATACAGCCGAGTTCAGCGCGGCGAACTTGTTGTCGCTCGGCGGAATAACCGTACCGAAGTACTCGCGGAACAGCTCCGGATATTCGCGAAGCGCCGTGTCGGTATCCGTGAAAATAACGCCCTGATCCTCAAGCTCCTTCTGCATGCTGTGATAAACGACTTCGGATTCGTATTGCGCCGAAACGCCGGCGAGGAACTTCTGCTCCGCTTCCGGAATACCCAGCTTGTCGAACGTTTCCTTAATCTCTGTCGGCACTTCTTCCCACGTCTTGCCCTTCACATCGGAAGGCTTCACGTAGTACTGAATGTCGTCAAAATCCAAATCGTCCAAGTTGCCGCCCCAGCGAGGCATCGGCATCTTGAAAAACTGCTCCAGCGACTTCAAGCGGAATTCCAGCATCCACTCCGGCTCGCCCTTCATGCGCGAGATTTCCGCAACGATTTCCCGCGTCAAGCCTTTGCCTGATTGGAAAACCGCTTTATGCTCGTCGCGGAACCCATACTTATAATCATCCAATTCCGGCATTTGCTTCGCCATCGAATTCAACCTCCTATTAGCTTGCTTATTCCGTTACGCTTGTTCTTGACTCTTCACCTGCTCGATTCCTTTGCGCAGCGCATTCCACGCAAGCGTGGCACACTTGATGCGGGCAGGAAACTTGCTGACGCCGGACAATGCTTCAATATCCTCATATTCAAACTCCGGATGCTCGCCCTTCATGAGCCCGGAGAAACTCTCCGCCATTTGCAGCGCTTCGTCCAGCGACTTCCCCTTAACGGCATCCGTCATCATCGAGGCGGAGGACAACGAGATCGAGCATCCTTCGCCGACGAATTTGGCCGCATCGACAACGCCGTCCTTGACCTTCATCTGCAGCGATATTTTGTCCCCGCAGGTCGGGTTGTTCAGATCGATCGTTACCGATTCCGCATCCGCGAACTGGCCGCGGTTCCGGGGATTCTTATAATGATCCATAATGACGCGGCGGTACAAATCATCCAATTGCATGGCCGAAGTACTCCTTTGTCTTCTGTATCGCATCAACAAGACGGTCGATATCGTCTTCGGTGTTATACAGATAGAAGCTCGCTCGCGCGGTCGCCGTAACTTGCAGCCACCTCATCAGAGGCTGGCAGCAGTGGTGGCCGGCCCGAACGGCAATGCCTTCCGCGTCCAGCACCGTCGCCACATCGTGAGGGTGAATATCGCCGATGTTAAAGGTAACCAGACCGGTTCGGCCTTCCAGCGGACCGTAGATGTGCAGATCCGGTATCTCCTTAAACCGCTCCACCGCGTAAGCGGCCAGTCGGCGGTCATGCCGGTCGATTTCATCCAGTCCGATTTCGTTCAGAAAATCGATCGCCGCGCCCAATCCGACCGCTCCGGCGATGATCGGCGTTCCGCCCTCGAACTTCCAGGGCAGCTCCTTCCACGTCGATTCGTACAAATCGACATGGTCGATCATTTCGCCGCCAAACTCGATCGGCTCCATGGATTCCAGCAGCGACTTCTTGCCGTACAGCGCTCCGATTCCGGTCGGACCGCACATTTTATGACCGGACAAAGCATAGAAATCAATATCGAGCTCTTGTACATTGACTTTCATGTGCGGTGTGCTCTGCGCACCGTCGACCAAAATTTTGGCCCCGTGCTTATGCGCGATTGCCGCGATTTCCTTGACCGGATTGATAACGCCAAGAACGTTGGAGACGTACACGACGGCAACGAGCTTCGTCCGGCCGGTGATCGTCTGCTCCACATCCGCCAGCGAGATCGTTCCGTCCGGCTGCAGCGGAATATATTTCAAGGTAGCGCCGGTCGCCTTGGCGACCTGCTGCCACGGAATCAAGTTGCTGTGATGCTCCATAGGCGTCAGCACAATTTCGTCGCCTTCGCCGCAAATCGAGCGCGCATAGCTCGACGCTACGAGATTTATCGCCGTCGTCGTGCCGCGCGTGAAAATAATTTCCTGCTCCGACTTCGCTCCAATGAAGCGCGCCAGCTTGGCGCGTGCACCTTCGTAAGCGTCCGTAGCCCGCGAACCGAGCGTATGAACGCCGCGGTGAACATTGGCGTTGTCGAGCTCGTAATACGCCTTCACTGCGTTGATAACCGATATCGGCTTCTGAGAAGTCGCGGCGCTGTCCAAATAAACGAGCGGATGGCCGTTCACCTGCTGATGCAGAATCGGGAATTGTTCTCGGATCGCGGACGTGTTCATTGGCCCAGCTTCCTTTCTACAAGGCGCTGCAGCTGCTCCTCCAGCCGCTCGATCGGAATTTCCGACACGACCGGTGCAAGGAAGCCGTAAATAATAAGCCGCTGCGCTTCTTCACGGGAGATACCGCGGGACATCAAGTAAAACACCTGCTCCGCGTTCACTTGGCCTACGGAAGCGGCATGGCCCGCCTTTACGTCGTCTTCGTCGATCAGCAGGATCGGGTTGGCGTCGCCGCGCGCTTTCGGACTCAGCATCAGGACTTTTTCCGTCTGCTGGCCGTTCGCGCCGGTTGCGCCCTTCTCGATCTTCGTAATGCCGTTGATAATTGCCGTCGCTTCGTCACGCATAACTGCGCGGGTGATCATATCGCTCTCCGACGCTTTGCCCCAGTGAATGTTGCGCGTCGTCAGGTTGAGCTTCTGCTCATCCGTGCCTACGCAAATGACTTTCGTATCCGAATTGGAGCCGTTGCCGCGCAGCACCGAAGTGGTGTCCGACATCGTATTGCCGTTGTTCAGCTCGCCAACGACCCATTGCATCTTCGCATCATTATCCAAAATAGCCCGGCGGTACGTCAGATCGGTTACGTTCTTGCCCATGCTGTGCACCGAGGCGTACTGTACCGATGCTCCCGCCGCTGCGAATACTTCCACAACGCCGTTCTGAACGATTTGTGCGCCCTCGCCCTCGGAGATAAAATTATCGACGTAAGTGACGGAGGCGTTCGCTTCAGCGACAATCAGCACGTGCGGCGAGAAGCTTGCCGTCGCATCGTCCGTAAGGAACAGCGCTTGAAGCGGCTGCGATACCGTAACGTTCTTCGGCACATACAGGAAGACGCCACCGCTCCAGGAAGCGGTATGCAGCGCGGTGAGCAGGTTCTCGTCCGTGCTCACTGCTTTCATGAAATAGTTTTGTACCAGCTCGCCATGCTCCCGTACGGCCGTCTCCAAATCCGTGAAAATCACGCCTTGGGCCGCCAGATCCTGCGACAATGTGCCATACACCTTGCCCGAGTTCCGCTGAATGATCAAATTGTCCGGGTTTACCAGCGACTTGGCGGTTTCCGGAAGGTCTTCCAGATTGCCGAGTGCGGCAGGCTGCTTATAGGCGCCGAACGAGCTGAGATCCCAGCGGTCGATCCGCGTCTTCTCCAGCTTCGGCAGCTCCAGCGTTTGCGCCAGCTCCAATGCTTTGCTGCGCAGTGTTGTCATCCATTCCGGCTCCTGCCGGCTCTTTGCGCTCTCCAATACCGCTTGGGAGTCGATCGGAAGTGTTGCCTGTGTCATCCTCGTTACCTCCCCCGCATTAATATTTTGGCGCAGTCGTATTCATCGGCACTTTGAACTCTTCTTCTTGTCCGCCGACCGTTTCGTCTACGATGCCCAGCTCTTCTTTTACCCAATCGTAACCTTCGTTCTCGAGGCGCTCCGCCAGCTCCGGTCCGCCGGACTTAACGATGCGCCCTTGCATCATGACGTGAACGAAGTCAGGCGTAATGTAGTTCAACAGGCGCTGGTAGTGAGTAATGATCAGGAAGCCGCGCTCCGGGGAACGCATAGCGTTGACGCCGGTAGCTACGATGCGCAGCGCGTCGATGTCAAGGCCGGAGTCGATCTCGTCGAGAATCACGATGCCCGGCTCGAGCATAAGCATTTGCAGAATTTCGTTACGCTTCTTCTCGCCGCCGGAGAAGCCTTCATTCAAATACCGGTGCATGAACTCCGGGTTCATCTCCAGCTCCTTCATCTTTGCTTCCATCTGGCGGATGAACTTGATCAGCGAAATTTCGTTGCCTTCGCCGCGGCGGGCATTGATGGCACTGCGCAGGAAGTCCGCATTCGTTACGCCGGTAATTTCGCTAGGATACTGCATCGCCAGGAACAGGCCGGCGCGGGCGCGCTCGTCAACAGCCATCTCCAGGACGTCTTCGCCGTTCAGCGTTACAGAGCCTTCCGTTACCTCGTATTTCGGGTGGCCCATCAGCGTGGAAGCCAGCGTCGATTTACCGGTTCCGTTCGGACCCATGATGGCATGAACTTCGCCGCCTTTGATTTCCAGATTCAGACCTTTCAAAATTTCTTTGCCTTCAATCGTGGCACGCAGCCCATCAATCGTTAATTTCGGTGTGCTCATTTCTCTTCCTACCTCCGTGGCATTTACATTTATCAGTAATCACTCTGTGAATGATTATCAGTGATTCTCAAATAATAATTATTATAACAAACAAAATGAGAACTTAAAAGTACATTTGTTCCGAAAATGAGAAAAACTCCTTCACGGAGTTTCGCAATGCAAGTGGACGGCGCTTATCTCCGCAGCGCCCTGTGAATGTCGTCGACTTTGCTCTGAAATTCGCTGTCCGGCAGAACGGCGGTCCCGCTCCGCCCGGCAGGCTCTTCCAACAGTTCTACCCAAGACTTGCAGCCGAAATACCCGGGATCCAGCCTCAGCTCTAACGGCGTGTCGAGCTTGTACACCCGAACGATCAGAAGATGCAGCGGCTTCAGACGTTTCCAGTGCAGACGCTCCTCGGCAAACCGTTCCGTCCATATATGATAAGGGAGCAGCTTCTCAACGTCCGACAATTCGGTCAGTTCGATATCTTCCGCCACCTCGGCGCGGCAATCTATCGTCACGGTCTCGTCTTCCGGACTCCACACCGCTAGTGTCTCATCGACGAGCGGGCGGTATTCTTCCTTCAGAAGCTCTTTTTTCTGATGCTCATAGGCGGGAAATAAGTAAAATGAATGCGAGCGAAGCCGAAAATCTCTCGTTTCCTCCGCGATGCCCCCTTTGCGCAGCAGTACGATCTGCTTCCCTTCCCGCAGCGCTGCGACGGTGGACGCCCACTCCTTCAAAGCTATACGCTCCGTCAACTGGAAAATCCCCCTTTCGCACGTTCTTCAATTATAAAGTTGCAGGCAAAACAATGCAAATGCAAACCGTATGAAAATAACCGGTCAGGCTTATTCTATATCCGTAAACCATCAAAAATCGACCGAGAGGAGAAACGATGACAATGAGAGAAGGTCTTATTCCTGCTATTTTGGGAACGGCGGTCACCGCTACCGGAGCAGCACTCCTTGGCCGCAACCGCAACCTCGCTATGGGCATCATGGGCTTCGGCGCGGCTCACATCGTTCTTGGCGCCATCGATCTCGTTGAGCACCGCCGCCAAGATTGGATTTAATCGCTTTAAGCCTGTACACATATTCGAAAGCCCGGCGCCAATATGGCACCGGGCTTGTCCATGTTATCGGGAAACGAACTGCTCCGGCTGCTGCTGCATCCGGTTGAATTGCTCTTGATTGATTTTCATAGGATTAGGGTCTTTGGCTGCACCGTTCGTTCCCTGTACCGGATCGCTTTCGGCAGCAAGGTATATAACGATCGCACACGTTGCGGCAAACAGGACAATGTGAAGCGCTCTGCTCATAGGGACATCCTCCGTCCGAGTATATTCCCTCATTGTACCCATCTGCGTTAATTCCGTATTACACTCGTATTAACAAAATGTAAAAATTCTTTAACCTAAGAACGAGCTCAGCATCCAGCGATGCTTTTCCAGCGATGTGTGGATTGCCAGCAATATGTCCGACGTCGTCTCGTCACCGGCAGCTTGAGCGACTTCCATTCCTTGCTTCAGCTCCGTTGTCAGCGTATCGATATCTTTCACCGTCGCTTCGACCATCTGCGTCGCCGACTCCCCATTGTTCGCTTCCTTAATGGTAGCAAGCTGCAAATACTCTTTCATCGTCGCCGGCGGCTTGCCTTGAATAGCTAGCAGGCGTTCGGCAAGTTCGTCGATATATTGGGCGGCTTCCGTATACAGCTCTTCAAACTTCGCATGCAGCGTAAAAAATTGATTTCCTTTAACATACCAGTGAAAGTTGTGGAGCTTAACAAAGAGAACGCTCCAATTGGCGATCTGCTTGCTCAGAACTTCGGTTACGGTTAGTGTCGCTACTGTCATGTGAATGCCTCCTGTCGAGAATGGGTCTAGCGCCAGTATGTACCAAAACTCGCTGCGCTATGTATGATTTTCGGATCAATTGCTCAGGATTGACGAGTTTGCGCGGTTTTTCTATACTAGGCTAGATAGTGAATCGGTATCGGAGGGATCGGACAATGAGCAATTATCATGCTTTTACGGAAGCCGAAGCGATCGAGTATGCACGCGGCATCGAGGGAATGTTCCCCGAGGGCGCGCAGCTCGTAAGCAGGGAAATTGGTGACGGCAATCTAAACCTCGTATTTCATATATCGGACCCGGTCTCGGGACGCAGCGTCATTCTGAAGCAGGCTGTACCGTACGCCAAAGTTGTCGGCGAGTCATGGCCGCTGACGCTCGACCGCGCGCGTATCGAAAGCGAGGCGCTCATCATTCAAGGAAGGCTGTGCCCGGACCTTACGCCGAAGGTATACGCCTATGAGCCGGATTTGGCGCTGACGGTCATGGAGGACCTCAGCGATCATATCATCATGCGCCGCGGCTTAATGGAGCGGAACCGGTACCCGCTGTTTGCCGGCCATATCGGCGAGTTCTTGGCAAAGACGCTGTTCTTCACCTCCGACCTGGCGATGAATCAGCAGGAGAAGAAGCTGCAGGTGAAAGCGTTCATTAATCCGGAGCTGTGCAAAATTACCGAGGATTTGATTTTTGACGACCCGTATACGGACTCCCCGAACAACAGCTTCGATGTGCATCTTCGCGATGCGGTTGAGTCGATATGGGCGGATACGGAGCTGCATCTCGAAGTGGCGCTGCTGCGGGAGAAGTTTTTGACCAAGGCTCAGGCGCTGCTGCATGGCGACCTGCATACGGGCAGCATTTTTATTAAACCGGATTCGACGAAAGTGATCGACCCGGAATTTGCTTACTACGGACCGATGGGCTTCGATATCGGCGCGGTCATCGCAAACCTGCTGCTGAATTATGCCGGCCAGGAAGGCTGGAGTCCAAGCGATGCCGATCGTGCTGACTACAGAAGGTACTTGCTCGATACGGTCCGGGACGTATGGACGGAGTTCGAGACTCGCTTCAGGGCGCTCTGGAACGAGCACGCTGCCGATCGCATGGCGAAGACGCCGGGCTATCAGGACCTGTATGTAGCTGGCCTGCTACAGGATACGATCGGCTTTGCCGGTGCGAAGATGGTACGCCGTATCCACGGTCTCTCCCATGTCGCCGACATCGACCGCATCGAGGATGCAGCCGTTCGCGAGCGGGCGCAGCGCTTGGCGCTGGCGATCGGTACGGCGCTGATCAAGCGCGGCCGTTCGGCCCGTTCCATCGATGAAGTGCTCGACATCGCGCTGTCGGCCACGAAATAAGGAGTGAATGCGGAAATGACAGCAAAAGAGATGGAAACGGCGGCGCCGGAGTGGCTGCAGTCGGTACGCTGGAACGGCACGAGGCTCGATCTGCTCGATCAGCGGCTTCTGCCGGAAGAGATTGTCTATTTGCCGCTCGATACGGTGCAGGATGTCTGGGAAGCGATCCGTGAGCTGAAGGTGCGCGGAGCCCCGGCGATCGGCATATCCGCTGCATATGGCGTATATTTGGGCATCGCTGATGCCCCCGGCGGAGCTGCGGAGCTGCTGGCGGAAGTACGAAGGCATGCGGACTATTTGGCCACGTCGCGCCCGACGGCCGTGAACTTGTTCTGGGCGCTGGACCGGATGAAAGCGAGCGCGGAGCAGCTTGCGGCGGAAGGCGCGGAGCCTGGGCGCTTCAAGAGCGCCCTGCTGGCCGAAGCGCAGCGGATTCAAGCCGAGGACGAGGAAACGAACCGGTTGATCGGCGAGCACGCGCTTGCTCTGTTCCAGGACGGCATGGGTGTGCTCACTCACTGCAATGCCGGCGGGCTCGCTACAGCGCGTTATGGCACGGCCTTGGCGCCGATGTACTTGGCGCAGGAGCGCGGCATGAAGCTCAAAGTGTTCGCGGATGAGACGCGCCCGGTATTGCAGGGTGCCCGCTTGACCGCGTTCGAGCTGCAGCAGGCCGGAGTCGACGTGACGCTTATTTGCGACAATATGGCCGGCTATGTCATGTCCAAAGGCTGGGTGCAGGCTGTCATCGTCGGCACCGACCGTGTAGCGGCGAACGGCGATGTCGCCAACAAGATCGGCACCTACAGCGTAGCCGTATTGGCGAAAGCGCACGGCATCCCGTTCTATGTCGCCTGCCCGCTGTCGACAATCGACTTGGAAACGCCGTCCGGCGCCGATATTCCGATCGAGGAACGGCACGAGGACGAAATTACGCAGGGCTTCGGCAAGCGGACCGCTCCGAAAGGAATTAAAGTGTTCAATCCGGCGTTCGATGTGACGCCAAGCGAGTATGTGACGGCGATCATTACGGAGAAGGGCGCTGTGAGAGCTCCTTACGAGGAAAACTTGCGCAAGCTGTTTGAGTAAAATCGTTCGGCTTAGATACGTAAGGGACCTGGCTTTCGAGCCGGGTCCCTCTTTGCATGCGTTTCATTCGACTAGACGACTGCAAAGATGCTACCCCCGCAGATCGGCTATGGCGACCGGCCGGCCGCCCTCTGCGGCGGAACGGTTGGACGCTTCCATCAGCTTCGTCAAGTCGACGGCTAATGCGATATTTTCCGATGCGACGGTACCGTTTACGATATGATTGACCCACTGCTCGAACGCGGACGGCTTATTCCCCGCAATCCCGCGGGCAATCCACCCTCTTGCTTGATCTTCCAGCCGGGCGGAACGCAGCTTAACCGTATTTTCCTTTGACGAGAACAGCGCCGAGCCTTCCGTCCCGTGAAGCTCAATCGCGAACGGCGAATGCTCGTTGACAAAACCCGCCTCAACAATCCCGATAGCACCGCTTTCATAGCGCAGAACCGCAACCGCATTGTCTTCCACTTCCTTTCCCGTGACGTAACCGTAGGTCGAGCTGACCGATTGCGGCATGCCGAGAAACAGGCGGGCCAAATACATCGGGTGACAGCCCAAATCGATCATCGCGCCGCCGCCGCACTGCTCTTTACTGAAGAAGTGCTCCGGCAGCCAGCCGCGTGTTGCTCCGTTATGAGACAGCCTCGTTCGAACAAGCGTCAGCTGGCCGAGCAGTCCCTGCTCCGCGATCTCCTGAATTGCCGTCGTATAGCCTTCGTACAGACGAGGCAGCGATACGGTCAGCTTGATGCCGCTTTCCTCTACAGCGCGGATAATTTCGTTCGCTTCTTCCAGCGTCGGAGCGACGACCTTCTCCGTAAAAATATGTTTCCCGGCCTTCGCCGCAGCAGCCAGCACGTCACGGTGAAGGTTCGTCGGCGCGTCTACGATCACCGCGTCGATGTCGGTCTGCGCAAGCAAGTCGTGTACATCCGCATAAAATTTTACGCCTAGCAGATCCGCTTCCTTCTGCCCGCGCTCCGGCAGTTCGTCCCAAACCGCAACGATTTGCGTTTCCGGGTGCTCACTTGCTTGTTTGGCATAATCTCCCGCATGCACGTGCCAATAGCTCAACATCGCCACTCGAATCATTCTGTAAGCGCCTCCATTTCTCACCACATTCTTCTATATTTTATCACTTTAGGCGCTTACTGAGAACGATAAGTTCTTGAAAAAACGGACGAATGTTGACAACCTAAAAGCCAAACAGGCCGGCAAACGCCGACCTCCCTTTGCTCCGTCTACCTTACGTTCTCGCCCGGGACTCGTCCATGAACAAATATTTCAAGCAGTATAACCCGCAGAGACCAACCACAATGTATACGATCCGGCTGAACCAGGACGACTCCCGATGATAGTCCCCACCTAACAAAGCCGCCACGAGGTCCCACTCGAACAAACCGACCAGCAGCCAGTTCAGCGCTCCAATAATGACAAGCGTCAGCGCAATTTTACCCATAGCTTCCACCTCTTTATTCGGATGTACTTGCTATGGGTAATATGCGCAGCGCTGCCTATGGTTATTCAAAATTAAGCTACAGCATTCTCAGAATTGCGTCTCGTCCGGTCATGCCCGCTTTAACGCCGATCGCTTCAGCTTCAAAGGTTACCGACTCCAGCGGCGCATCGAGCAGCTGCTGCAGCGTTCTTACCCCGACGGCTCTGCCTGCGATAATGCCGCGGTCCTTCAGCTTGTCGTTCAGCAAACCGATGTCGAGCGCCCCGCACATGATGTAACCTTTGCCTGTCGTTACGGCAAGCAGCGTAGTTTTGGGCAGCTTGACTTCGATGCCGATCACGTGCGAACCGTCCAGCTCGATTGGAGTCATATTCATCATGGTGATCGTCTCCCTTCATCCAGTATGCTGGTTACAGTATACGAAGATGAGCAGCGAATTGTTTCCGCAAGCGCCCGCCTAATTCGGAAGTACAGTCAAGGAGTAATTCCTTCGAAGCAAGCCCATACTATGTACTATCTGTTCAAATTAGCAGTTTCTGTTGTTTCACAACCGATCGTGATATAATGGACACATAATCCTTTTCTCGAGGCGAGAATCCATGAGTATCGAACCATCCTTAACCGGATCAGTACGCGGTCATCTGTTCACCGTGGACATCTTGATCGAGAATGACCATAACGGCAGAGCCCTCGAGCGCCTGCTGCGACTGTTGAACTCCGCGGATGTGAAGGACTATCGGATTGTCAGCGGCATCGAGCTCGGCAAGACGATCGAAGCCGCACTTCAGGCGGAGGGAGAGCAAGCGTCAAGCAAGAAAGCTACCGCCAAGACGCCGGGCGCAGAGAAGCAGCCGGCAGCTAAGGACAAGGCAGCGAATAAACCCGCTCCTTCCGAAACCGAAGCCGGAGCGGGCCTATCCTTCCATGACGAAATCGAGCGTTACAAAGCCAACAATACGCTAATCCGAATGACGATCGTGAAAGGGAAAGGAATCAGGCTAAGCTTGCCTTGCCGCATTCTGAACTTCGATCCCGCATCTCAGAACGTGACCGTGTATCATGTCGATGAGAAGAAAGTGTACTTATTCAGTCTGAGCGAAATTGAAGACCTGCAGGCACGATGAATCGCTCCGAAAAGACGAATGAAAGCAGGGCCCGCCGGCCCTGCTTTTCTTTATTGTATACTATTGCGGCGAATCTTCCGTTTCCGGCGGCACCGCTGCTGCGGCAGCTTGGCTATGCCTCTGCAGCAGCTCCTCCATCCGCTGCGCTGCGACCGGCGGGCTGAACCAATAGCCCTGCACCTCGTTGCACCGGTTCTGATGCAGGAATTGCAGCTGCTCCACCGTCTCCACCCCTTCGGCGATCACTTTCAGGTTCAAATGCCTGGTCATCGAAATAATCGTGGCGACGATAGCCGCGTCATTCGGATCCGTCATAATATCACGCACGAAGGACTGATCAATCTTCAGCTTGTCAATCGGAAATTTCTTCAAATAATATAACGAGCTGTAGCCTGTACCGAAATCGTCGATGCTCACATGAACGCCAAGCCGCTTCAAATCCAACAGGCAGCTCGTCGCATGATCCACATCCATCGTCATGCTCTCCGTAATCTCAAGCTCCAAATATTGCGCGTCCAGTCCGGTTTCGGTCAATACATCGGCGATTCGCGTCTTCAGATCGTGCTTCAGAAACTGCCGCGACGATAAGTTGACCGATATCGGTACGTGCAGATAGCCTTCCTCCTGCCAAGCCTTATTTTGCCGGCATGCTTCATACAGCACCCAGTCGCCGATCGGTCCGATCAGTCCGCTTTCTTCGGCGAACGGAATAAAATCTTTCGGCGGAACCATGCCCCGCTCCGGATGATGCCAACGAATCAGCGCTTCGATGCCGACGATTTGACCGGTCTCGATTTCCATTTGGGGCTGATAATACAGTAGAAATTCCTGCTGAGCGAGCGCTCTGCGCAGCTCGTTCTCCAGCGTCAGCTTCTTCAGCGATACCGACTTCATATCGGCATTATAGATTTGATATGTACTCTTGCCCCGTTCCTTCGCTCTGGATAGGGCGATATCGGCATATTTCATCAGCAGGCCGGCTTCATCCCCGCTGCCTGTAGAGAGCGAGATGCCTATCGAAACGGTAACGTGGATCTGATATTCGCCCAAAGCAAACGGCTGCTCCAGCACCTTCTCGACTTTCGGCACGAGCAGCAGAAGATCCCCGTAATCCGTCAACCCCGAAAAGTAAATGGCAAACTCATCCCCTTCGGTACGGGCAAGCAGGTCGGTTTCCCGGATCAGGTGCTGCAGCCGCTCGGCGACCTGCATCAGAAGCATATCGCCGTAATCGTTACCGAAGCTGTCGTTGACAAGCTTAAATCGATCGATGTCCAAATAAAACACGGACGTCTGAAGACCGCTCCGCCGATTGAGTTCAAGCGTCTCCTGCAGCCGCTCGCGGAAAAAGCGCCGATTCGGCAGTCCTGTCAGATCGTCGAAATACGCCAAGTACCGGTTCTGCTCTTCGGTCCGCTTACGCTCCGTTATGTCCTGACAAACGACGATATACCCGTTGACCTCTTGTCCGGAATGGAGCGGTATTCCTGTTGCATGGATGTCGACACGGTAACCCCGTTTATGCAGCATTGCCGTATCGAAGCCCACGGGCTGTCCGTCACGGAAGCGATCCACGATATCTATAGTCGTTAACAGATGTTCTTCGGACACAAGAGACAGAAGCGGCAATCCCGTCAGCTCGGAGCAGTCGTATCCAAGAATGAGCCCCATCATCGGGTTCGCTTTCTGAAACCGTCCTTCATGGTCGAATATGCCGATACCGTTCGGGTTATGGGCAAACAACGAATCGAAAATTTGTTCGGATTCCGCCAAGTCCCGGTCCGTCCGCAGCCGCTCGGACAAGTCCCTGACTTCCACAAACAAGAATGGAGCGTCCCTTTCCGTGCCGACCGCCCGACAATGAATCGCCGACGGAATATCCCGCCCGTCCTTTGACCGCAGCTTCCATACATACGTCCGTCCCTCATCCGCAAGCAGCCTTTCCGTCCACTGGGCCAAATCCGCCTGTACGGCCATTTCCTGAATCACATGCGCAGGATTCAAGCTGAGCAGCTCGTCATGCTCATAGCCAAGCATACGGCATGCGGCAGCATTGGCTTCAATCATACGGAACGGAGGCTCGGCTTGAATGAAAAGAATGGGGTCGGGAGCCTGGCCGAACCACTCGGCAAACAGCTCAAGAAGGTGCTCTGACTGCAAAGCGTCCTCCGGCTGAGCTGTCCGCTGAAGCTTCGAGAACCATTTGCTCATGTTACCCCTCCCCCTTCTTAAGTTGCCGACTATGAATTAAGCCCGCAGGGCCGCGACTGCAAGGCATACCCATCCGATCAGGAAAGCTACGCCCCCGAGCGGAGTAATGGCGCCGAGCACCTTCACGCCGCTCAGACTGAGAGCATACAAGCTTCCGGAAAACAGGACAATGCCGATGAACATCGCCCAGCCGGATACGGAAACTAGCGTTCCGCCGCCCAGCTTGTCCGCAAGCAACGCAACGAGCAGCAAGCCCAAAGCATGAATAAAATGGTACTGAACCCCGGTCTGATATATGGCCAATCTGTCGGGGGTTAAAAAATTTTTCAAGGCATGAGCTCCGAAAGCTCCCAACGCGACGGCCAGAAATGCGCTGAACCCGCCTAGCGCGACAAATATCTTCAGCATGGCAAGATACTCCTTTTTTTCTTCTTACCTTACCATACGGAGCAAGGCTCATTCAACGATTTGGCCGACGTCGTGCTGCCCTACGATCAAAGTCACTTTCTCGAGCAGTACCCGGGTCACGACCGGCTCCGCCAGCAGATCCAGCTCGATATCGACGATCTTGTAGTGTGCAGGCTCATGACTGCGGCGGTCGTAAACGACTTCGAATTCCTTAAGCCCGAGGGGATAGCTGATGACCGTAGCGCCTACCGCCACCGCGATTCCGGTATAGCTGCCGTGGCGGAACGTAACTTCCGTTAACAGCTCGTTATTCATATCGACAATTCTTACCTGCTGCAGCAATTCAAAGCTCATGTTTGTTCTCCCCTTGCACGTTTGGTATCAGCCTGGCAATTTAGCTATTATTCGACATTTGTCGTCAAGTAGTTCCATTGTACGATGAGTCCTTGGTTTCGAACAAGTTAAATTTTGACCATTCCGACAACAGGAACCGTGCGGCATGGTAAGAAAAGCCCCTATTCGGAGCTTATCCAGGAAGCATGACCCGGCGTAAGAGGAAGCATTTCATGCCAATCCGACCGTACAGTTCGCCATGCGAAATTGAATTCCAATATGGCAAAAAAAACAAACCGTCTCACCGAGCAAACTTCCCGGTGAAGACGGTTCTCCGCTTTCGTTGAAATCGCTTACGCTTCTTTCGCTAAACGACGGCTTAACATATCCTTCAGACGGCTTTGTCTCAGCTTCGTAATCATAACCGACTTGCCGTCCAATTCGCCGGTATCGAAATACACACAACCGTCCCGAATGACCGACACTCTAGCCGTATTCACGTAGCAATCGGTATTCACTTGAAAAAAGGCCTGCTGCGAAGTAACCTTCCGCAGCTCTTCGGTCGAGAATCTCTTCCTCCAGTTGAAATTCCGTCCGTGGAAGCTGACTAGACCATGGTCGCCCACTCGGAAGTACAGGATATCCCTCTCCAGCACAAATTCCTCGAACGCCCTCTCTTTGTCCGGAGCTACATGCATGGCCGGTACCCCTTTCAAAATATATGTTAGCGCTTACATTTGAATTATAACACAAAATGCCTCGCAGCAAAAGAGCCACTTAGCGCTCGTCATCCCCTATACACAAATGGAAGCCCGTTGCACGGCGATGAATCCGGCGCGGGCTTCCAAGCGAACCAATCCTCTTTATGCTCTCAATATGCTCTCAATCAGCTGCAGCTCTTCCGTGCTGAATTCAAGGTTACGCGTTGCGGCGACGTTTTCTTCGATTTGACTTACCCGGCTGGCGCCGATTAAAGCCGATGTCACTCGCCCGCCGCGAAGCACCCACGCTAGCGACATTTGGGCAAGGCTCTGTCCTCGCTGTACAGCGATTTCATTCAGCTTCTGCACTTTGGCGATTTTGTCCGCCTGAATGCTGTTTTCGGTCAAGAACGGGCTGTTCGGATTCGCCGCCCGGGAGTCGCTTGGCACGCCGTTTAAATATTTGTTCGTCAGCAGTCCCTGTGCCAGTGGGCAGAAAACGATCGAGCCGACACCTTGCTCATCCAGCACTTCTTGAAGGCCGTCCTCGATCCAGCGGTCGAACATATTATAGCGAGGCTGGTGGATGAGAAGCGGTGTACCGAGCTCCTTCAGGATCGCCGCCGCACGCTGCGTCTCTTCCGCGCTATAATTGGATATGCCGACATACAACGCTTTCCCGGAGCGCACGATATGATCGAGCGCCATCATCGTCTCTTCCATAGGTGTTTCTTTATCCGGCCGGTGCGAGTAAAAAATATCAACATAATCGAGACCCATCCGTTTCAAGCTCTGATCCAGCGAAGAGACCAAATATTTGCGCGACCCCCAATCGCCGTACGGCCCCGGCCACATATAATAGCCGGCCTTCGTGGAGATGATCAGCTCGTCCCGGTACGGTGCGAGGTCCTGCTTCAGCACTTGCCCGAACATCGTTTCGGCGGAGCCCGGCGGCGGACCGTAATTATTGGCCAAATCGAAATGCGTAATGCCCTGATCGAAGGCGCTGCGCAGCATAGCTCTGCCGTTCTCGTACGAGTCTACACCGCCGAAATTGTGCCACAAACCGAGCGAGATCGCCGGGAGCTTCAAGCCGGATCGGCCGGTACGCCGGTAAGGCATGTCCGCATATCGGGACGGTTCTGCAACGTATACCATTTAAATTACAGCCTCCTTGGCAGTAGATCTATGTTACAGTATAGGTAACTAGGCAACACTTGGAAAGAGCTGAAATGAATGTATCTTGCTTACCTATAAGCAAGTATTCTCCTCAACTGCGCATAGCCGGCACATCGACAATGGAGGCTGTATCCCGCATGAACCTTGCTTCTCTCGTACAAAGCCAAAAGCAATACCATGCCGGCGGAGAAACGCTGGACGCAGATTTCCGCATACGGATGCTCCGTAAGCTGCAGGAGGCGATTCGCCGCTTCGTGCCGGCCCTGCAGGACGCGCTTGCCGCCGATCTCGGCAAGTCGGAGACGGAAGCGTTCATGACCGAGCTTGGCGTTACGATGGCGGAGCTCAGCTTCACGCTGAAAAACCTTCATCGTTGGGCCAGGCCGCGCAAGGTTCGAACCCCTCTGACGCATTTCGGCACCCGCTCGACGATCATCCCGGAGCCGTACGGCTCCGTATTGATTATCGCTCCTTGGAACTACCCGGTGTTCCTGTCGCTGCCGCCGCTGATCGGTGCGATTGCCGCCGGCAATTGCGCTGTCGTCAAGCCCTCGGAGCTTGCACCGGCGACTTCCGGCGTTCTCGCCGAGCTGATCTCGGCGACGTTCCCGCCGGAATACGTCGCGGTTGTCCAGGGGGAGGCGGATACAAGTCAAGCGCTTCTGCGCGAGCCGTTCGATTATATTTTCTTTACCGGCAGTACGGCGATCGGGCGTAAAGTGATGGAAGCAGCGGCCGTTCACCTGACCCCGCATACGCTGGAGCTGGGCGGCAAGAGCCCCTGCATCGTACACGGCGATGCCCGTCTTGAGCTCGCTGCGCGGCGGATTGCCTGGGGGAAGCTGCTGAACGCAGGCCAAACCTGCGTCGCCCCGGACTATATTCTCGTCCAGCGCGAAGTGAAGCGGCGCTTTGTCGATGCGCTGAAGGCGGAAATCGTACGCCAAGCCGGGGACGCGCTCGGCGGTGCGGATTATCCGCGTATCGTCAGCGAGAAGCATTACAGCAGGCTGCTCGGTCTGCTCGAAGGACAGCACGTGCTTTACGGCGGACGGGGCGACGCCAGCAGGCTGCGGCTGGAGCCGACGCTCGTCGATGAGCCGGACCCCGAATCGCCGCTCATGTCGGAAGAAATCTTCGGACCAATTCTGCCCATTATCTCCTACGGAGAGACGGAGGAAGCGATCCGGTTCGTGCAGGAGCGTCCGAAGCCGCTCGCCCTGTACGTGTTCACGGAAAACGGCGCCGTCCAGCGGGACGTGCTCCGCCGCGTATCGTTCGGCGGCGGATGCGTCAACGATACGGTCTACCATCTATCGTCCCCGTACCTGCCCTTCGGCGGCGTCGGCGCCAGCGGGCTGGGCGCATACCACGGTCAAGCGAGCTTCGAGACGTTCTCGCATCACAAGAGCGTGCTGAAGCAGACGACTTCCTTCGACTTGCCGTTTCGTTACATGAACTTCAAAGGCTCCCTGGCGCTGATGAAGCGTCTGCTGAAGTGAGGCGCGCTTTCAGCGCGGCATAATCGGTCTTGCCGCTGCAGAGCAGTTCGCGGAAGTCGGCAAGCCGCGGCTCCTTGGCCGGCATGCTGCCTGTGCCGCTATGCTGAAGCGGTTTAACGGGCTTGGCCTTCCCCACGATCAGGACGATCCGCTCCCCTTTCCGCCCGTCGGACACGCTGACAGCCGCCATTTGGCCGGCTCGACCAGGCCGCCATTTGGCCGCCAGCTCCTCGACGAGCTGCAGCGGCACCATCTCGCCGCCGAGCTTGGCGAACCGTTCGGCTATAGCATCGTTAACGGCGAAGGCCGCCTCCTTTAGCAGCACAAGTGCGAGCAGCACCGCATCGGCGTGAGACAGGTGATGTAACGTCAACCGAGAATCGCTAACAGCACTACTATTCATAGTACCCGCCCGTCATGACATCTAAAGCTTGAACGCTTAAGCTTTCCGCTCATGACAAAGAGACCGCGGATGCGGTCTCTCCGATTTTCCGGCATAATGATTATCATCGAATCTTCGAGGGAGCTGAGACATATGACAACCTACAAGATAAAGGTCATCGAACTAAGCGACCTGTCCCCACAGCTGCTGGAGGAGCTTGCCGATCTGCTCGTCGACGTCGTCGCGGACGGCGCCTCGATCGGCTTTCTGCCGCCGCTTGACCGCGATGAAGCTCGCGCTTATTGGAAGCACGTTATCGAGCCCGGCGTCCACTTGTGGATTGGCATATGCGGAGAACGACTCGTCGGTACCGTACAGCTGCATCTTGCGATGAAGCCCAACGGCTCGCATCGCGCCGAGATCGCCAAGCTCATGGTTCATCCTTCCGGACGCAGGAACGGTGTGGCGAGAATGCTTATGCAGGCCGCCGAGAATCGGGCCAAACAGCTGGGAAGAAGCCTGCTCATCCTGGACACGCGAGCCGGCGATCCTTCCAACCTTCTGTATCGGTCGATCGGCTATACGGAAGCCGGCTCCATCCCGAATTTTGCCCGATCCGCAGACGGTTCTTTGGCAGCAACTGTGATCTATTACAAGTCGATCTAAAGCGGGAAGCTTGGCGTTACCCGGCAGCAATCCGGTCGGCCGCAGACTGGATGGCGTCGACGACTCGCCCGAACCCGTGTCGAACGGCTCCGGCGATGTGATCCGCGCTTTCCCGTATCCCTGCGAGCAGCCCATTCTGCTCCCGCAGCACGTCCGTCTGTTCCTTCACCGAATTGTTCAGCTCCGCCGCCTGGTCGGCTAAACCGAACAGGCCAAGCCCGATGACGCTGATCCCGATCATCGCCATGATCATCCACAGCCATCCTTGCTGATACCAGGCCTTGGAGGGCTGCGGAGTCGGACGCCGCTCCGGATGATGCCGCTCTTCGTGCGAGTGATAGCCATTGGAAGGGTAACGTTCCATGCCGATCCTCTCCCTTTCGATTTGCGGTTTCTCCCGCCGGTCTGCGGAAGTGCTATACACTTCGAAAGGGAGCTCCGGGTTTCATAGGGCAGCCGCTGTTATCGGGCTATCGCCTATGCAAGAGAGCGGGATCGACCGCCGGCAGAAGCCCTTCCCGGGCGGCGCGGCCGAGCAGCGTCTCGATCGCGGCGAAGCCGCTCTCCCCAAGGTCGGCGGTAAATTCATTCACGTAAAGCTCGATGTGCGCCTTCGCGACCTGCGGGTCCATCTCTTGGGCGTGCTCCATGACATACTTAGCGGACGCCTCCGGATTGGCCCAGGCATATTCAACCGAAGCGCGGGTCCAGCCTGCGATCGCCTGCACATCCAGATTGCGCCGGGCGATGATGGCGCCGAGCGGAATCGGATGTCCCGTGTCCTCTTCCCACCAGGCCCCCATATCGGCCAGCATCGTTAACCCGTATGTCTGATATGTAAATCTCGCCTCGTGGATAACGAGACCGGCATCGATCTTGTCGTCCCGTACGGCCGGCATAATCTCATGAAACGGCATCACGATGATGCTGCCGACGCCGCCCGGCACCTGCTGCGCCGCCCACAGCCGGAACAGCAGATACGCCGTCGAACGCTCGCTCGGCACGGCAACCCGGAGTCCGGAAAGCTCCTCCGGCGACTTCGCCCCGCCTTCGGCGGTCAGAACGAGCGGACCGCAGCCCCGGCCCAGCGCCCCGCCGCAAGGAAGCAGCGCATACTCCTCCAATACCCACGGCAGCGCCGCAAACGAAATTTTCAGCACGTCCGGACCGTTGCCGGAAGCGGCCAGCCCATTCGTAATATCGATGTCCGCGTACCGGACGTTCAGCTTCGGCGCCCCAGGCAGATGACCGTTCACCCAGGCATGAAAAACAAACGTATCGTTCGGACATGGCGAAAAAGCGATGTCTAATGTCATTTGAATACCTCCGCTAGTACTTTTCCAGCCGCCTCTAAGGCGTCCAGCGCTTCTTTGATTTTCCAAGCTCCGCGATCTCTCGGACCGACGGCGTTCGAAATCGCACGCAGCTCCAGTACGGGCAGTCCGGCAAGGCTCGCCGCTACCGCCACGCCATAGCCCTCCATCGCCTCTGCCGCGGCATCCGGTATACGCTCCGCACGGTCCGCCGCCGTTTCCGCCGTACCGGTTGCAGCCGACACCGTCAGCACCGCTCCCAGCTGAGCCGGCAGTCCAGCCTGGCGCAGCGCCTCCGTGAGCTTCATGGCCGCCGCCCCGTCAACCCGCTCGACCGAGGAGCCGAAGCCAAGCTCGTCCACACGGAGAAAGCCGTCCGGCGTCTCCGCCCCCAGGTCCGCGGCCACGATCGTCTTCGCCACGACAAGCGAGCCGATCTCCGCCTTGCCCGTAAAGCCGCCTCCGATCCCCGCGCTTACAACAAGCCGGTATCTGCCGCCGGCCAGGGCCATCGACGTGCGCGCCGCCGCCGAGGCCGGTCCGACACCGGCCAGAAGAACATCGAAGCCGGCCCTTTCGCCGCCCAGGCCGCGAAGCACCGCATCCCTTTCCACATCAACCGCCGTCATGATGAGCACTTTCCCGCCAAGGTCAGCGGCTCCGCGCTCCCGTTCGTTCCTTCGCGATTCCTCCATCAAGTGCGTATCTCCTTTCGCCAACATTTTCGCCAACATTGCTGCATCTTTACATTTTACCACGAAACGAACGGGAATTGCGCTTGCAAGGAACTCCTTCCGAACAGACCCAACCCAAAAAGAAAAATCCCCGGCACGCCTAAGCGGGTCGGGGACGACGATTTCAGCTATGATGCATGCCCTGTATGACAGGCAGCAGCTTCGTATTCTTCTCCATTGCGGAACGGCATAACGGACAAATCGGGTTCACGGAGAAGCTGAATTGATCCCGCATCCAGCCCTTGCAGCCTTGCTTGACACAAGTCCACACCACAGTCATCTCTTCCGGAATCGGTTCATTCGTTCTTTTCGAAAAGTTCAAATCCCCCGCCTCCTTCACATGTAAACGAAATGCTGCCAGTCCTCCAATGGAAAAAGAACTGCCCAAATCATGGAACAGTTCTTTCGCAGCTTACTTAACTATTAGTATACTTTCACGACATTCGCAGCTTGTGGACCGCGGTTGCCTTCAACTACGTCGAAAGTTACCTTCTGGCCTTCGTCGAGGCTCTTGAAGCCTTCGCCTTGAATAGCCGAGAAGTGAACGAATACGTCGTTGCTGCCTTCAACTTCGATGAAGCCGAAGCCTTTCTCTGCGTTAAACCATTTTACGATACCTGTTTGCATGTGTAAACCCTCCACAAATTTCCCAATTATATCCGTATGATTCGAAAAAAATTCACAATACGCAGAAGCATCCCATCGGATTCGCGAATACTATTGCATCGTTGTGAATTATTGATCTCATATACACGAATACAGTAAGCTTATCACATCATCCTGTAAAAAGCAAGCACTACTTCCTCTTATTTTTCCCTCTCGTCAAACAAGCCCATCTTGCGAAGCTCAGCCGCTGCTTCCTTACTCGACGGCTTACCCATTTTGCGTAAAATGTTGCCGACATGCACCTTGATCGTCCGGAGTGAAACGACAAACCGATCGGCGATTTGCGATTGGCTGTAGCCTTGATCGATCAATTGCAAAATTTGGCGCTCCGTCGGCGTAACCAAATCCTCCGTCATTTTCTTCTTGAATTCGTGCTCGACGCCGGCCAGCCGCTGCAGCTCGCTGCGCACCGTATCGGAAACCGAGGCGCTGATCGTCGGCCGATTGCGGAAAGCGGACCGGATCGCCCCGGGGATATCGTAGTAGTTCGATTTCAGGTGATAGTCAACGGCGCCGGCCCGGAACGCATCCATGATGATATCTTTGTCTTCCATCGACGTAAGCATAATGACTTTACAGCCCGTTTGCGAAGTCACTTCCGCCGTCAATGCGATCCCTTCACGGGAGCTCGATACCAGCATGACGTCCATCAGCACGACGTCGAAGCCGCCCGGTGCGAGCGCTTCGCGCGCCTCCTCCAGACTCGATGCCGTCACGACGATGTCGAAGTCGGGTTCCTTCGCCAAATACGCCTGCAGGCCGCGCAGCCAATCCGCGTCGTCCTCCACAACGGCGATGCGTATGCGGTTCCTCTCAAGCGGTCCTGCTTCGAATTCGGTCACGATCCCCAACTCCTTCCCATTCTCCAGAAGCGCCGCCCCGTCCCCGGCTTCGCCTTCGGAAAGCTGATATATACCGTCGTTCCTTCGCCGACGACGCTTTCGATCTCCAGATTGCCGCCATGCACTTGCATGACCTTATACGCATACGCAAGTCCGAGTCCGAAGTTCAGCTTCGATTTCGTCGTGAAGAACGGCTCCAACACGCGCCTCAGCTGCTCCTTCGGAATGCCCGGACCGGTATCCTTCAGCCGCACATAGTAGCTCCGTTTCGTCTCGAACAAGCGAATGTTCAGCTCACCGCCCTCCGGCATCGCTTCCACCGCATTCGTGACAATATTCGTCACCGTCTCGGCAATGTGCGCGCCGTCGCCCTCGATTACCGGTCTCACCCGATACGCCGCCTTAACCCTGTAGCCGGCCAGAAGCGGTCCCATACTGTCGAGGAGCTCTTCGAGCAGCGCGGCCAAATCGACCGGCGCTAGCCGCAGAACGACGTCTTGGGTCTGCTGATGCACGCGCTGGATCATTTCCCCGATATGGCGCGCCGACGACTGCACGATGCGCAGGTCTTTCTCCATTTCGGTCAACCCGCCTTCCCGGGCTTCCGCAAGCAGCTTGTCGGTAAACAGGCTCATTTTGCCCAAATCGTTCTTGATGGCGTGATTCAGAATGGCGGTACCCGATGTGATGGCGCGGAACGCGTGATCGAGACGCCGTTTCTCAAACAGAAACTGGATGCCGAGAAAGCCGAAGCGGAAAATCGATACGACAAATGCCAGAAATGCGGCTGCGATAACCCAGATATTGTACCGCCACATCTCGTAAACGCCGAGCAGCGGAAACACGAAGCTGAACAGCGTACAGAGCACTACGGTCGGAACAATCGCCCAAGCCGTGACCTGATGCATGCGCCGCAGCGCCGGCACCGGTTCGCGCTTCGCCATAATGATCCACGAGCCAGTCACCATATAAGGCAGCACCCACAGGGCAGCCTGGGCGAACGGAACCGGATACATCGGACGAATCAACCCCAGCGTGAGCGCAGGCGGCACCAGCAGCAGCACCGTCAGCAGCCGGCGATGTGTAAATAGCCTCGTATCCGGGTTATAATGAATCGCAAATAACACATACGTATATGGAAGTCCGTAATATTGCACGAGTGAGGCGGCTTTTTCCATTATGAATAGCGTGCCGTACAACGGGCTGTCTGGCGCGATGCCCGGCAAGACCGTATCGCCGAGGACGGCCGACAATGCTCCTGCGCCTCCTGCGAAAGCAACGAAGCTCAGCCAGCGGATCGACGGGCGCTTAGCGTCGGCTGCGAGCAGTACAAGCGTCACCGTCCACAGCATGAGCAGAACAAAGATCATCAAGGCTCACCCTTAGAAGCTACAAGTTATGAATCGAAAAGGACCGATCCTTAAAACCGTTCATCCTTCATCATACACGAATTTTGAGCGCCTGTGGGTACATTTTGCCTGACGATTGAAACTTTGTGGCCTGCTCTGCGTTATAATTGCAATATTACCGACCCGGAGAGGAGGATCGCCTATGGCATTCGGCATTACAAGATCGGAGCTTACCCAATGGAAAGAGGCGGTTTCCCGCGGGGAAATCGCCTTTCTGACCCATTATTGGCTGGACCCGCGGTTCCCGGACGCACGTACCGTAACGAAGGTAGGCTGCGCCGATCTCGCCAAGCTGACAGCATGGTGCAAGGAGAACGGTCTCAATCCCGCCTACATTCACCACCGGCCCCCGTTTCCTCACTTCGATCTGATCGGCCGCAAGCAAGCGGAAATCCTGAAACGGGCAGGCCATGCGGACCAAGTGCGGCGTTTTCAGCTTGACCGAGCACCCGGCCTATAACTCAACGATTTGCGTATCCCCGCCTATCGCGCTTCACTGCTCTTCGCCGGGTACGACGGAAGCTTTGATCGTTTCGAACGAAACCGGCTTGTAGTCCCAAAGCTCGACGCTGACGTTGACATACTGCGGACTGGCGTAGCGCTGCCCGTGGATGTGACCGTGGATGTTGACGTACGGCATATGCTTATTCACATACATCGGCTCGTGCGACAGCAGGAAAAAGCCTCCGTACACGATAGGATACTCACTTACTTCGTCAAAGCCGGCATCCAGCCACCAGCTCCTGGAGCGGCCCCGGTCATGATTGCCGAGAATCAGCTGCTTGGAGCCGTTCAGCCTCGACACGATCGCCCGTGTTTTCTCCAAATTGAGAAATGAGAAGTCGCCAAGGTGCAGCACCCGGTCCTTCGGCCCGACAACGGCGTTCCAGCGCTCGATCAGCGCTTCGTTCATCTGCTCGGCGTCTTCGAACGGCCGCGATTCGTAATCGATAATATGACGGTGGCCAAAATGGTGGTCTGAAGTAAGAAACACATTTTGCATAAGCATCACACTCCATGTTACGATGCGAAATCGTTATGACCCCAGTATACACCAGCCGCGTATCTCCGTAATAGCGCGCGTTTGTGTCGTATGTGTATGATACGTTTCCCGCTGTGGGATTCTATGGGCATCCCATACCCGGAGGTAGTACAATTGAACCGTCAAGAGCAGCACCGGGCTGAGCTTACTTCAGCCGAAATCGCTGCGTTATGGAATTCCTGCATGACCGAGAGCATGAGCATTCGCATCTTGTCTTATTTTCTCAACAACATCAAGGACCCGGAGATCCATGCCGCCGTTCGTCAAGCTTACGACTCGTCGAGCCGCAACACCGCTGGCTGGAAGAGCCGCCGCAAGCGCCGGACCGGCGCGCGTTGATCGGCAGCAAATAGCCGACTGAACGGTCCTGTCCAACACGGATCAATAGGGGATCTCATCGTCCCTTTCAAGACGAGGGCCGTTCTCCAGCCGCTCCAGCACCTGCTCCAGCTCATCGGGCTGCAGCAGCTCGACCGGCGAAACGCCATGCTCGAATTCAAACAAATCTCCCGTGATGAGTACGGCATATTTCCCGCCGACTCTGGCAATATGGATACGGCCGCCGTAATCGGCCATCTTCCCTTTGACAAGAACGCCGTCCAGCTTCAGCTTCAGCTCGAGATCCGGCTTCTGCTCGACGAGCCAGTTCGTCGCTTCGACGACCCGCTCATGCGGCCAGCTCTCCTGCAGCTCCCGCTTCTCGCTTGCGGCCCACACTTCGTACTTCTGCGCCTCGATTTCAAGCTCGCGCTGCCGTACTTCGGTAATGTCCGGAGCTTGGAGCTCCTCCTGCAAATAGCTGCCGACCATCGTCATGACCTGATCGTTCATGACTTCGGGCATCGTCTTCTCATACGACACGTATTTCAGAAAATCTTCAAAATACCGCGCATGCGACGCCTGATGAATCTTGAGCTCCCATTCGTCGAAAGCCCCTTCCTCCGGCATATGCGGGTATTGGATCGATTTAATGTTACGGGCTGAAATGGCCATCTCCACTTGGTCGATCAGCTTCTTCTCGTCGGCGATGCGGGCGATCTTCGGCTCGAAGTCGCATTTTAACACGAACAGCATCGGATCGTCCGATACTTGATACCAACGGGCTCTCACTACAATTAACGCACCGCCGCGAACGGCGCTCGTATCGAGGTAGGCGCGCATGAGCTCGTCCGTACAGTTCAAAAACTGCTCCTTGGATTCCGCTTGCCGCAGCCGGCGGAACAAATTGTAGTTAGGGTTGCTGTCCAGCTCAAAGCCCGGCTCGACGGCAAACCGGCCGATCTTGGTAGGCACGTTCTCCGACACCGGATTGCGTTCCGCCTTGCGCTTGACGATCCGTGCGAATTCGCCATCCAGGAACGGCTTCAATTCGCTGTCCTCGTAATCGTCTCCGTCCATCGTTTGATAATGCTTATATCGTCGGTCGTCCTCCGTCTGAATGACGAAGAAGGAAGCGAATTGTACGATAAAATCCATATGAGGCCAGCGCTCCTTCTCAATGCTTATTGCTGCTTCGATCCCGGTGCCCGCAAGAATGACACCGTATTCTACTGTAACGGGGGAGGTCCCGATGTGTCAAAAGCTTTCTGCTGGAATGCGATGCCGCCGCCCTAAACGGCCCTCGGCAAAGAAAGCGTAACTGTCGTGCCCTCGTTAACGGCGCTTGAAATATGCATCGTACCTTGATGATTGGCGATGATCCGTTTGCTGACGAGAAACCCGAGACCGGTGCCTTTCATCTTGGTCGAATAGAACGGTTCGCCGATCTTCCTTAGCATTTCCTCCGGAATTCCAACCCCTTCGTCGGCGAAGGCAATGGTCACGCGATCCTGCTCATCCAATAAGCGAATGCTCAGCTTACCGCCGTCCGGCATCGCCTCGATCGCATTTTTCACCACATTGAGAAACACTTGCTTCAGCTGATTTCCATCTCCCATGACGCTATCGGGACACTCTCCCAGCTCTGTGATTATTTCGACTCCTTGCATGTTCGCTTCGCCTGCCAGCAGGCTGACGACCTCCTCCAGCCTGGTGCGCACCGAAACGTGCTGGAACATAATCGCCTGCGGCTTGGCGAGGATCAGCATCTCGCTGACGATGCTTTCGATCCGCGTCAGCTCGCTGCCTATGATCTCGTAATACTTCGAATGCGCGGGATTTGCGGAGGCGGACATCAGCTGCAGAAAGCCTTTGATCGATGTCAGCGGATTGCGGATTTCATGGGCGACACCGGCGGCCAATTGCCCGATCGCCGTCAGCTTCTCGGAATTGCGGAGCATCTCTTCCGCGAGCTTCGATTCGGTAATATCCGTAACGAGGGCAAAATATCCAAACATGCGCTCCCCTTCCACGATCGGCACGACCGTAAACCGCACGTGAATTTGGTGCCCCTGCTTATGGCGCAAGACCGCCTCTTTGTCTTTCTTGATCTCGCCATCCAGAGCGTATTGGAGCAGCTTCTCGGCTAGATGGTGATCGTCTTCAAACCAGAGCGTCAGCCTGGATTTGCCTAACAGCTCCGATTCCTTGTAGCCGGTTATTTTTTCATACGCGGGATTGACCGACACGAACCGGTTGTCCATATCAAATGCACTGATCCCGACAGGATTATATTTGACTAGCGATTCGAGTCTTCGCCGGACACGTCCGTTATCGATGATATGCTCCAGCAGCAAGAACGCCGCGGCCATTAGCAGCAGCTGAATGACACATGCCACGCCTAGAAAATGGCCGTATTCGACAAGCAGCCTGCCGGGTCCATCCGCACCAAATAAAATGGAGAAGTACACGGTAAGGAACAAAATCTGAATGACCATCGTCAGCAGCGACAGCACGCTGGCGATCGCAAAGCGCCTGCTGCGCGAGGACTCTTCAAATCTTCCGCAAACCAATAAGGGGAGCGCCGAATAAGCGAACATGGCGGCAATGCTTATCAGTGCGGTATCGGGAGGCATGACGAGCAAGTGGTATGCGGAAAGAAGACCGATCGACAGCATACCCGCCCTCATTTTTCCGTACAGTATGGACAATATGATGGGAACACATTGGAAGTTCTCGACCACACCGAAGATATGAACCGGCGTAAGCTCGCATAAGATTGCCGATCCGCCGCCATACAGCCCCATCAGACAAGACCTGAATGGCAGCTGATTGAAGGATTTCCCGAACGTCCATATTTGGTATACTGTAATCGGGAAGAGAATGAGTCCAATCTGCAAGAAATATTCACTCAGCATGGAATCACCTTTATTCCCCGAACTATAGTCAGCATTAGATGAACTCCTTCATATTTTACGTGGTTGTAGGCTATACGGCAATAACAGATACTAGTGGAACAGATCCCCAAATCAAAGTCCGCTGATCATCAACAGAAAAAAACCGCCTGGGCCCGGAGGCAGCAAGCGGTTAGCTTCGCGTTACTTCGAGAACGTCTCCATAAACTGATTGAGAGCGGGGCCAAGAAGGACGATGAATCAGCCGGGAAATCGCGGCATGTATACTTATTTCAATACTTCATCAAGCCGAACGGGACGGCCTTCCTTGACGGAGCGCCAGACCGCCTCGCCAGTGCCGACCGAATACGCACCATCCGCAGCTCCCGACAGTATCGGATACGTGCGCAGCGGATCCGGACCAAGGAACAAATCCTCCAGCAGCACCGGATCGCCGCCGCCGTGGCCGCCTTCACGCTGTACGACATGAATCGTTTCTTTCGAGCCGAACAGCGGGAAGTAATCGATCGTCTGCTCCGGCGTTGGGAAAGGTACACGAGCCGGCATATGATACTCAGTTGTTTCCAGCCTTCCCTTCGTTCCGTTGATCGCGAGACGGTAACCTTCATAAGGAAGCGAGAAGTTAACCGAGTAGCTGAGTAATGCTCCTCCGTCGTAACGGACTGTTGCTGTATACGTGTCTTCGATATTGATCTCCGAATCGTAGATGCACGCATCCGGACGGTAACCGGTGTAGCCTTGCTGTGCTTCCGCTCCCGCGCCAGCTACCTTCACTGTGCCGATATGATCGTCTCGCACTTGAATATCTGCACTCCGCGACGACCAGCGCATGTAGTACGCGCACTGCTGGCGTACATCGCATGTGCCGCAGAACCTTCCGTCCTCGCGGCGCGGATTGAGCTCGCCGTCCGGACCGTAATAATTCAGCGCGCCGTAGGCGAAAGCTTCAACGGGCCGCTGCCCTGTCCACCAGCCGACCAAGTCGAAATGGTGCGAACTCTTATGGATCGACAGTCCGCCGGACACCTCGCGCAGCCGGTTCCACCGCTTGAAATAGCTGGCGCCGTGATACGTATCGATGTACCAATTCAGATCGATCGACGTAATGCGTCCGAGTTTTCCTTCAAGCACCATCTCTTTAATTCGGCGGTGAATCGGTGCGTAGCGGTAGTTGAACGTTACCGTTACTTTCCCTTTGCTCGCGGCTTCCGCATCCAAAATGCGCCGGCAATCCGCCCCCGTCGTCGCCATCGGCTTCTCCGTCATCACGTCGAGATCGCGTGCCAGCGCTTGAACAATATACTCCACATGCGTGTCGTCACGTCCCGCTACGATGATTACATCGGGCTTTGTCTCCCGTACCATACGGTCGAACTCGTCTGGAGCATACTCCGGTACATTGGCAATGGCAGCATACTTTTTCTTGCAAATAATGTGCCGCTGCGGATCCGCGTCAAGCAAAGCGACAAGCTCGCTGCCTTCCGAGAACGTTCCTAGCATTGGCCCGATAAACATGTTGATCGCCCTGTTGCTGACACCGCATACTGCATATCGTTTTCTCATCGATCTCAAAGCCCCTTCATCTGCATAGTCCTTCTCGTTGCCTTAATAAAATTGCATGAATTCATCGATCATCTTATTGCTACCCTTAACGCGCTGGTCGGAAATTCGCTTGATGAACCTGCATCGGTTCTTCGAAAGATAATTTAACTTCGCTTGCACGGTAGCCCTGCATCTTCACACCCGGCCTCATTCTAAACCGTAGAGCCGAAAATTTCATTCAAGCCCTCCCGATCGCGCACGACTGTCCAGCCTCAGGGCTATTCCTTACTGTAACAAGTAATGTCAGCGTTTTCAAGATAAAAATGTATGAACTGTACACTTATACTTTTATCAGTTGAAGCAATTTTTTCATCTCATAAATGAAAATAAAAATGCTGCTGAGAATACTCTCAACAGCATTTTTTATTGGCTCAGCGATGTTGCACGCCATGTCCGTAAGGATAATGGTAATAGCCATAGTATGGCCATACCTGATGCCACGGATAATGAGGAAAGTGGTGATGCGGATGGTGCGGATGGTGTGGGTGATGCGGATGGTGCGGATGGTGCGGATGGTGTGGGTGTTGCGGGTGGTGCGGATGCTGCGGATGCTGCGGATGCTGCGGATGCTGACCGTGGTAATGTTGATTGTAACCCATTCGATAATCTCCCTTTCCAATCATGAATGCTTGCAATGCATCGTATGAAGAAAGTGGAGTTTTGGGTGCTTATCCCGTGAAGTTCGTGATGCCTGCCTACGTTGAAACACAGCAAAAAGAGAAGGGGAATCCACATTGGTGAATTCTCCTTCTCTTTTTGCATATGATCGGGACGACACGATTCGAACATGCGACCCCCTGGTCCCAAACCAGGTGCTCTACCAAGCTGAGCTACGTCCCGTAATGTGGCTCCCCGAACAGGACTCGAACCTGTGACAACTCGATTAACAGTCGAGTGCTCTACCAACTGAGCTATCAGGGAATAATGGTGGAGCCAAGCGGGATCGAACCGCTGACCTCTTGCATGCCATGCAAGCGCTCTCCCAGCTGAGCTATGGCCCCATATTTTATGTGCAAACGCTTGGCGACGTCCTACTCTCCCAAGACCCTGCGGTCTAAGTACCATCGGCGCTGGAAGGCTTAACGGCCGTGTTCGGGATGGGTACGCGTGGTTCCCTTCCGCCATTGCCACCAAACGTTTGCTTTGTTTCAGGGAGTTGCACCCTGAAAACTAGATACGAAACAGGTCTGCGTAGTGTTCTTTCGGTTGTTTATTTGGATAAGCCCTCGACCGATTAGTATTCGTCAGCTCCACACAT
>NZ_JBHLWN010000015.1:0-2681 GCF_042432825.1 Paenibacillus chartarius
TTCCTCTTTTTTCATGCCGAAGAGACGGATACAACTGACTTAAATCACCGGACTTCTAAATCTCCAGAAGAAGAATATTGGGCCGTAGGGATAAGTTATAATACATCACAAAATGCAAATGGTGTCATTTCTGAATTTACGATTTCAAACGAAAGGCCGCTGGATATTTTGCCTTATATAATTCAAACGGGAGCTGAACATGTTTTCTTTTCAGAGTGAGGCAATTAATTTTATGACTAATGGCAAAGTTACAGTTAAAATACTTAAACAATTAGGACTTATAACCGAAGGTCAATGTGTTATACCCAATCAGTTTTATGAAAGCGGATGGGGGTTATGGTTGCCAATGCCTAATGTTACATTATTGCCTTATTTTAGTAATTCTATTGCTATTGGCCTTTCAAGAGATGAAACTATTATATATCTTGAGAATAAATCAAAACCAAATACTTTTATAACTTTTGAGGATAACGGGATCAAGTCATCAGAGTTTGACATAGATGAGGAACAGATGTTGCATGAGAGGGAAGAGGAAATCAAGCGTAGACTAGAGGCTAATGGGTATCTTTACCCGAAAAGCATTAGTGATGTAGTTAGTCTTTATGTAACTTTAGGATTGGCGTTCGAAGAAAAGGATCAGCAGGGAACGGTGTGTCTTGATATGATAATTCGTCCACTTCGTAAAATTGATGATGTGTTAATCGAACCATAATATTTGGTAGGTGACATTAATGAGGTGGTTAGATAGAAATGAAGGCATGATTATGAAAATACTCAGTATTATATTCTTAGGATTTGGAGCAGGTCAAATACTTAATAGAGAATATTATCTGGCGCTAGAAAGTGGATTGATGAGTATTTTAATTTATATGATTTATCGAGCTGGTTCTAATCTCGATAAGCATTTATAGCAACAAGGAAATGGTGAGTCTGATTGAATAAGATTAGCTATAAATAAGACCAACAGGGTTCCGCAAACTACGGGACTCTGTTTTGTATTTATCAGTTATTTTATAGTTGACTTGAGTTGGCGCGGTGAATAACTCGAACTACCTCGGTAGACCCGATAAACTCAGTAGACTAGAGCCTACCTCATGATTAGAGAAGAGCGTAATGAGTTTTCATTTTAGAAAGGTATAACTGCGCAGATTTATCAGCTAGAATAAACTGCAGGGAAGTGAGAATTATTAGAACAATTGTGATTTCAGATTTTCATGGGTACAATCGAACCTTCGAGGTGCTTTTATCACTCACTGGCTACAATCCTGTTTGTGATAAACTTGTATTACTTGGAGATTACGTTGATGGAGGTCCTGCTTCACTGGAGCTTGTAATGAGAGTTCGACAATTGACGGAGAACCCAAACGTCAAGGCAATCGGCGGAAATCATGACGATATGTTTCTTCGATGGTTGGATAAAAAAGAGTACCCTTTCTTAAAGTATACGAGTTACTCAGAAGAAATAAACTTTTTACGCAAATTACCGAATTATTGGGAAGATGATCGTCTTATCTATGTTCATGGAGGAATCGATCCTACACAGAATGATTGGAAACTAACTTTAAATAAAATCTTCCGTTGGATCCGCGAACGTTTTCATCGAAACGATGGTAAGCTGCCAACAAATAAAACAATTGTATTTGGACATGAGATTTGCTCACGATTGCATAAAGATGATACGAACTTTAATCATGGTTTGGTCGACAAATCATTGGCATTGACGGAGGTATTAAGTATGGGAAGCAACTTAATGCATTAATTATTGATGATAACGGTCAATATCAATTAGAAAGCACCTTAAGCATGGATCATTAATTGCCCCCAAGTAAAATACTGTAAGATGGGATAATTCAACGCCGCGGCGGGCAAATTATTAGGTTGAGAAGTAGGATTACCTTCTATAGAGTTTTCACTATTGATAGAATCATAAAAATCAAAAGTATGGGGGGATAAAGTTTGGCTTTATTAAATGACACAGAAAAAGTTGATTTCCTGATCGATTTGTTAGACCAACATAAGCAAAAGCTCCCGGATGAAGATATTCTAAGAAAATATCTTGAATCTATTCATGGGTTCTTAAAAACTAAAGATTCGATCCTTCAAAAGGCAGCTATGTCCAATAGTGTGCTGTTCATAGACAATCTAGCCCAGAGCACCTCAGAAACCGATTATTTAATTAGTTATTTTGAAAAGTACATGGCAGAATTAGAAATGGAACTAAAGGAAGAACCAGAGAATGATTTTTTGAAAGGAAAAATAAAAGGGATTAAGCATGCTGTAGTAATAGCCAGAATGGTAAAACAAGGAAACAAGTACCAAGGTGAAGGAATTAGTGTAATGATTGACTGAGGAATAATAGTTTAGTTGAATATGCTGTGTTAAAAAGATGTATTGTTTGATGATAAAATCGTCAAAAATAAAGACTTTCCATTCCTACTGATGATTCGTAGAACTAGGCAATTACGACACCAAGTTTTTTATGTAGAAGTCTCAGCTTGATGCTTAAGAACTTATACAGTTAGGGTCAGAGATCACTTAATAAATCTGATCATTAAAACATAATGTGTGTGCGCAGAAGCCGGTGGAAAATAACTTCGGCTTCTTTTTTTTATGTATTCTTAAATTTGAATATCAAGTTGCCTCAGCAAATCCTTCACATGCGAACATTTGTTTGATATATT
>NZ_JBHLWN010000016.1:0-62274 GCF_042432825.1 Paenibacillus chartarius
GCTGCAGTCGCTTCGAGCGTGTTGGGACAAAGCGTGGTTTGTACTCGAGGCGGAACTGCATTCTAAGCCAAGTCGGTTCTCCAAAGGGCGCCAGAAAGTACCGAAGGCACAGAAGCAAGTGCCGCGGTTACGTACTACTGTGGGAATGATGAAGCCAAGAAAAAGCAAAAATTAGCGATAACCCCAAAACAAAATATCCATTAAATGGGAAACGTGTCTATTTTCTGATGCTCTCAATTTTTTGGGTTTTGAACGAGAAAACCAACTGTAAAATTTTTCAATAATTAAGGTTTCGTGTGTTCTGTGAGGTTTCTTGCAACGCTAGTGGAAAATAAGTAGATATTCGGAATAAACCAAGGAGCTAAGCGGCCTGTTCTCGCTTAGCTTCTTGGTTTTTGGCGTCCACCGAAGCCTTCTTACTCAGATTATGGGCAAGGGAAAGCAAACCGACCTCCAGATTTACTTTTGGCAAGCCTCGAAGCAGGAATCTTTTGAAGCCTAGGTTGTTCTTCATATCACCAAACACGGGCTCTGGCTCGATCATGCGCCGGACGGCCAGGGCATAACCTTCTTCGCTACGGAGTTTTTCACTGGCTTTGTAGTGTTGACGACACGAACGAGATGATTAGCAGGAATGTCCTCCTCTAAATCCATTGGCAAGCAAAGTTGGTCCATGGTATATTGAATGTACAAAGAAACCGTTCCCTTCGTAAATGGTGGGTGGTACTTCCATTTTACCAAGGAACGGTTTCTTTTTGTTGTACAAAATGAAAAGAGGCTGCCCTCAGTCATCTACGATGACTTTTGGGACAGCCCCTTGAATAGTTCAAAGGTCATCTTGTATATCAAACATTGAAGAAGAATCCGGTATTCATTTAACTCCATGGTTCAGAAGCAATTCTTTGATTTGTGAAGCGATATCCAGGTCTGAAATACTGTTCACTCTATCCAAGAGAGCTGTGCCATCCGGAAAAGTTACTTGTACATTGGCCCCGGCATCTAACAAATACTCTACAGTGCGTACTGTTTCCGTTGTATATTTTAAGAAAGTTGGAGTCAGAGCTGCAAGAAGAGGCGTATATCCGTCTGCTGACTGAACGTTTGGATCTGCCCCCTTAGTTAAAAGCCTCTTTACAAGCTCAGACTGACCTTTTGTCACCAGAAGGCTTAACGCTGTAGTTCCGTCATTTGCTTTTGTCGTTACATTCGCGCCGGCTTCAATGAGGAGGTTGATTTGATCGATTCCATACGAACAAGCGTACATTAGCGCAGTATAGCCGGTTGCATTATCTTGAATGTTCACATTGACATTTCGTTTTAATATAAAGGGAAGAAGATAACTGCGGTCGTCATTACTATATGGGACCGACCATTTCATGAAGTCGATCAGCAAAAATTCGTTTACCGTAGATGGTAGTGCGTCAAGGATGTCTTGTATTTTATCTTGGTCCTGAGCTTTACCAGCCAAAAAGAGTGCATCAATTGTACTTTTTAAGGCTGGGTGTACATCATGGATAGTTAATTTCACGCTTGAAAAATTTGTTACATCTCCTGTGCCGCGGATGTTAATTGTGTTAAGGCCTTGATCGTATTCATCGGTAATGATAGCAGTGCCCAGTAATTGATTGTTTTGATCCAAAAAATCTAAAGTGGCATTCACATAGGATCGTTCCGAAGCGTTCAAAGTTAGTTGTCCGGTAACTTTGGTTGAATTCATTTGGACATCAAAAGGAGCTGCAAGTAAGTTCGCAACGGCAATACTGGTATTATTTTTATCAGTAATGGCGGTATTCCCATATGCTAGAAGGATAGATTGACGATTATCGTCATATGCAATGCTGATCCCGGTATTTTCAGCGATATAACGAATAGGTACATAGGCATGACCGTTTACGTTTAATAGCTGGTATTGAGGATCCAGTGATTTTTCTTTCCCATTAATTAAGATCTTTGCAGGGAAAACGAAAGCCTGAATAGCGTCAGAAGCATATGCGGCTGTGGTAGCTGTTAAGGAAACCCCAAACATGAAGCCGACTAGTATCTTTTTCAATCCGTTGCCTCCTAATATTTTCTGTAACTAGTACCATTATTTTATATTCCAGTATTAAAATAGACTCTGTTATAGATCAAATGTTGCGGTCTTGATTAATTTTTTGGTTTTAGCGCTGAATAGCTTATACGAAACCAGTATGGGTATTTCCGAACAAACAACAAACCGAGATCTCCGAAAGGGAAACCTCGGTTTAAGAGATATGGAATCGCATTGAAGCAATCTTTCGCTCTACCATACAATCCAGTGATCCAGGATGAAAGCTGTCGATTGTCTACGATTGAGGGGGGAGTTTACCACTTCTGTTTTGAGGAACCTTTCCTACTGGTAATCATGTCAATAAAACCCGAATAGTCTGGAATGCTGTCCATTTCGTAATTAATAATAGCCTTGATCACTTTCTCTGATATGATCTGTTCTAAGTCATAACGTTCTTGCGGCTTTACCCTGCTACAAGCCTTTTTAATAGCTGGCTGAAACATGGTTATAATTTCCCCCAGCGATTCGCGGTCGCCATGTTTGGCTCTTTGCACAAGTTCAAATAAATCAGTTTCAGCCATCTTTCTTACGCACCTCATCTTTAAGGGCCGTTAAGAGGTCCACAATCGACGTATTCAGCGTATCCAATTTTTTCTCAAATCGAGTGAGCAGGTAGACGGTAATGACAATGGGGAAACCTAAGTTAGAAATACTGTTTGTCACTAGACTTAATGTTTGCGTATCGTCCATTAGTTTAGTTCACTTCCTTTCGATAGCCGCTCATAACAACATGTGGATGATTGCCTTTGGCAAGGCGCTGCCTCATCTTTATCAGTGCAGTCTTTCTAGTTTTTGTAATGGCTTGTTGAGAGACGCAAAGCAGGTTTGCTATCTCCGTATCTAATTGGCATAAAGAGTAAGACAAGGTAATAACCAATTTTTGCTTGTCCGTTAATCGGGTGAATGCATCATACAGGGATTCATCCTCAATAGATTCATGAAAGAGGTATGGGTCGTTTAGAAGCGGAGAGTCTCTGATAACGGAGTTCGAAATGCAATGCATGAGTTCACCGAATGTAGCGTCGCCTTCCTCATCCAATGGTTTATCAAATACGAGAAGTAACCGATTCTCATCGCGGGTACGTTTGCGTTGTATGTCAATGTTGCAAAAACGGATCAACGAGCATAAATACTTTGTAAAACGGACTCGAAAGAAATACCGACTGAAGGTTGACTCCAACTGAGAGCAATTCTCTTCTGATGGGTCTAGAAGGACTTGAGCAAGTAAAGCAAGATGTCCCTTAACATGAAAAAAGCCTTGAATTACGGGGTTTTGAAAAATAACTTCATTCTGCTTTACATACGACATGACGGCCGTGCGTTCTTCTGGTGTTTGTAATTCCTTGACCTGTAACTGTAACTGCATGGGTTCCCCCTCCTTGTAACAATCAATCTCTATATAAAGTGGGGATATTTTCTATTTTAACAACCTAAATGTAATTTTAATAATACACAAGAACATTTGTTCGTGTATTTGGTAAAAAAACAGAGATCCTAAAAATCGACCTCAATTTTGTATTATATATCATAGGATTATGTCAGAAAAGTAGTTGAATTTTAAAAAATTAATAAGGAGGGGTTCTGCACTAGTTAGTTACAAACACTTTATAACTTAGAACATGTTAACGAGGTGAACTAAACTATGAAATCCAAATTTGATCGACTCTTTATCATAAATAGTGAGTTTCAACAATTGTCGAACCGGATTCAAGAATGTGACCCTAAGATCGATCATTGTACGAGCGAATTGGAGAAATGTATCTCGCAAAATTGAAAGAACTAAAACCAAGCCGAGCTTTCCGAGAGAATCATGATTTGGTGTTCTAGAAACAGAAACAACCCCGGACCGCATTGTGTGCGGAGCCGGGTTGTTTTGATAATGTATGTCTAATTATTTGTACTCGACTATAAATTTTGTAGGAAACTTTGTACTATTATCAACGGTATGCGACTTGGTCTCGCTACTATTACCAGACGAGTACTCAATCACGTCAGGTCGAACAAGCTTCACGAAATATCGGCCGGGTTGAATCATATCTCCACCTGTTCCACGTTGATTCCACGGGATTTTTACTGAGTATCCTGTCTTCTCCTTTATTGGGCCAGTAATGGTCGGTAGTTGGTAACTGTATACAAGGTCCTTAGGTTGATTATCTTCAGTTGCGGTATACACTTCGAATTTCATATCAATAGGTTTACGTTAATGGCGGAAGTACTTGTATTGTAAAAGCGAACGGTAAAAGGATTGTACTTGTCAATTGGTAGTATCCCATTAAAGTTAAAGGGAGGGGCGAAAGACAGAACCATCGGAGGACCGTTACTAGATGAGATCCCTTGGGGTTCAAACTTCAATATATCATGAAGTATCACCTTATAAGATGCCGCGGTACCCTCAAAAGTGCAGTAAGACTGAAACGTACGGGTTTCCCCTGCTTTCATCGGCGATGATTCCTGGCGATCAATGTATACATAATCAGATGTTCCCAAAACCGCCTCATTGCGATCGAGAACTTAAAGTTTTCCATTCAAGTCTTTGTTCGCATGAATTGTCCCTGAGATCAGATTATTTGTTCCATTTTGATCCCAAGTGTTTACCTGCGTCAGTGTCACAAAACCATCTGCATCAGAAATGGCCAGGTTATTTGTATTAGAACCTGTATTATCATAAATATTAATACGGTTCACCCCATTTGTTGCATCAGAGCCGGGTATAAACTCCATTCCAGTGCTGCCAATGAAAATTCGGAAATTTTTGGACACCCCGAAATTGTTTTTCACGGGCAGATAAATGATCATTTGTTGTCCGTAATTTCCATCGAGTGGACCTGTAAAGTTACATCGATCGCTTGGAGCATCGTCCCAAATCATTACACGGTCGTTACCGAAGAATGTATCATCTGCCGAGCCAACAGTATAGGCAATACCGTTTTGGCTATCGGTCGGAGCAATTGGGTCGAAAACGAATGTGTTGTAAAATGCTCCTCCGTGGCCGCGGGAGTGGGCAGCAGACGTCTGGGCATACTGGTAAGCACCACCAGAGTTAGAGATATAAGCAAGGTCAATAAACGTAGCAGTTTGCGGGAACTCTAGTTGAGGTATTATTACCCCGGAAGTAAGCTGCCCATGCGTCCGAGTCCGTTAGACCAACACCATTGGTTAAGCCGTAATTAGAAGAAGATACAATGATGTCGAAATTGTTCGGATTATGAATAAGTAGGCAGTAGTAGATGGTCTGTGCTACGCCGTTCTTCATGACTGCGTTCTCGTGCCACAGATATACTTGACCATCACCAGTTAGAGTCGATTTGTTTAGAAAGCAGCCCTCATCCGCTGTATGGCTATATTCCACCTTTTCCGGATTGTCGGAGAAAAACAAATACCCGCCGCCAAATGTTACCGAACTGTTTCCTTTAGGTGCAAAATAGGGATTCCGCGATACTTTTGGACTTCCGCTAAGAACTGTAGGCATATCGTACACCCTCTATCAACGATTTAGTTGAAGTGAGGAGGGTTAAAGCCGAGGGACAACCCCATGTCCTCTAACTTTACTCACTTACACTATATTAAAGTGCTAGATGAATGAATCTACACAACCGAATGTGCAGAATTAATATACTTTCCTCAAGCCATGTATTCAATTTAAGCTCGTAAGGATGAAATGCCCCCTAGTACCGGTACCAAGCGATTTTGCATAACAAACTCCCAGATGATGAATTTAACTTTCCCACCTTTTATTCACTACAAACTCATAGAACGTCCTCGCGGCTGCGGTCAGATACCTCTCCGTGCTTCTCGACACACCGGTCGTTACCGTACAGTGGGGCTCGGTAATTTTCAGAACATGCAGGCGATCCTTAAGGATATCGGAGAACTTGTCCCAAAGGTGCTTGGGGATGAAAGAGATGCCCAGCCCGAGACTGACCATTTCCCCTATCACCACCGAATCGTTGCCCTCGAATAAGATATCGGGTGCGAAGCCCGCATGTACGCAAAGCTGCTCCAGCCCGTTCAGCGCATAGTAACCGTTGCTGGGACTAATAAACTTTTCATGCTTAACCTCTATCAGTCTGATTTCGTGACGATGAACGAAGCGTTCTTCTCGGGGCACCAGCAGCAGAAGCTCTTCCGTAAAAATAGGTTGCCACTCGATACCCGGGCCTTCCACTGGCTCGGAGGTTATGCACATATCGACCAAGCCTTTGTCCAGCAGCTCGTACATCGTCATGTCCCTTTGCAAATATTGGCGCACCCGAATATCGGGATGTTGGCGCAGGAAGGAAGACAGCAAGCTCGGAAAAATGCTGATGTTCGTGGTTGCGATGGAGACGGCCCCCGCGTGCAGCCGGGCCATGTCGGTAATCTTTTTCTTGGCTTGATCCAGCTCGGAGAACGACCGTTCCAGGTGGGCGAGAAATACTTCGCCATAGGCATTAAGGCGAATATGACGACCCATGCGGTCAAATAAAGGAACGCCGATATCCTCTTCCAAGCGGGAAATCGTCCGGCTGAGAGCCGGCTGGGTAATATTGAGCTCCTCGGCGGCTTGCGTCATATGCTCCAATCGTGCGACGGTTTGAAAATATCGAAGCTGCTGCAGCTCCACAAGTTTCACCTCATTTATTAACTTAATGTAATAAATATATGATTTATTATACATTGGATGTCATCATTAATCCCGATTATGATATAGACATACAACTTAGCAGGCAGTGGCAAGTAATTGATGTTAGCTGTGGTGGGCAAAATCAGGTAAGTACCTATGCTGGAGAGGAGTATTCTTATGGAAACTGCAACGGTCATCCCCCAACCGAAAACGTATGGTGTCCTCGGGAATCTGCCTTTGATCGACAAGGACTCGCCCACGTTATCCTTCTGTAAGCTCGCTGACGAGTTCGGGCCGATCTATCGGTTAGACATCTTGGGAAGATCCATTATTATCGTTTCCGGCCCCGATTTGGTGGCTGAGCTCAGCGACGAGTCGCGGTTTGACAAGTCGATCGGCCATTTAATGAAAGTGCGCGATTTTGCCGGGGACGGTTTGTTCACTAGCCTGACGGAGGAGCCGAACTGGAAAAAGGCGCATAACATTCTGATGCCGGCCTTCAGCCAGCAAGCGATGAAGGGCTACCACGCCATGATGGTGGACATCGCCGTGCAGCTGGTTCAGAAGTGGGCCCGGCTCAATCCGGACGAAAGCATCGACGTGCCTGATGACATGACGCGGCTGACGCTCGATACGATCGGCTTGTGCGGGTTCAATTACCGTTTCAATAGCTACTACAGAGAAACGCCGAATCCGTTCATCGTAAGCATGGTCCGCGCCCTGGACGAGGCGATGCATTACGGCACCCGGCTGCCGATTCAGAACATGCTGATGTTCAAAACCAAAAATCAATACGAGCGCGACATTCAATCGATGTTCTCGCTCGTTGATAAAATTATTGCGGAGCGCAAAGGGGCCGGAGACCGCGGGGAGACGGATTTGCTCGCGCGGATGCTGAGCGCCAAAGACCCCGAAACCGGGGAGCCGCTGGACGATGAAAATATTCGTTATCAGATTATTACGTTCTTGATCGCCGGCCATGAAACGACAAGCGGTCTGCTGTCGTTTACGCTGTACTTCTTGTTGAAGCACCCTGAGGTGCTGGCCAAGGCTTATGCCGAAGTGGATGAGGTGCTGACGGATGCGGTACCGACATACGAACAAGTTCTGAAGCTGAAATATATCCGAATGATCCTGAACGAATCGCTTCGCTTGTGGCCGACCGCGCCTCAATTTGCCGTGTTTGCCAAGGAAGACACGACGATCGGAGGAAAATATCCGATTAAGAAGGGTGAAGGAGCCGCCGTTATTTTACCCCAGCTTCACCGGGACCGGGGGGCATGGGGGGAGGATGCCGAGCAATTCCGTCCGGAACGGTTCGAAGACCCGGCCAAGGTACCGAACCATGCGTACAAACCGTTCGGGAACGGTCAGCGGGCTTGTATTGGCATGCAGTTCGCCCTTCACGAAGCGACGCTGGTGCTCGGGATGATTCTTCAGCAGTTCCAATTGATTGACCATACGAATTACCGGTTGAAGGTAAAGCAAACGTTGACGCTGAAACCGGATGAGTTTACATTGCGGGTTCAGTTAAGAGAGAAGAAAGCTGCCCCTGCGTTTGCGCCGAAGACGGAAGCTGTAGCAGCAGCTTCCGCTGCGGCTGCGCCAAGTCAGCATCAAACCCGGCAAGCCTCCATCATCGGTGTAAATAATAGACCCTTGCTCGTCCTATACGGCTCCAATATGGGAACGGCCGAGCGGATTGCCAGAGAGCTGGCGGATATGGCCCGGTTGCACGGCATCCGCAGCGAAGCGGCCGCTTTGAACGACCGGCTGGGCCAGCTGCCGAAGGAAGGGGCCGTCATCATCGTCACCTCGTCCTATAACGGTAAACCGCCAAGCAATGCGCGCCAGTTCGTGCAATGGCTGGAGCAGGTCGGACCGGGCGAGCTGAGCGGAGTGCGCTATTCCGTATTCGGCTGCGGCGACCACAACTGGGCGGCGACGTACCAAGACGTGCCGCGGTTCATCGACGAGAAGCTTGCCGAGAAAGGTGCTGCAAGGTTCTCGCCGCGAGGTGAAGCCGATGCGAGCGGGGACTTCGAGAAGCAGCTCGAAGACTGGAAACGGCAAATGTGGGACGATGCGATGCACACGTTCGGCCTCAAGCTGAACGCCAATGCGGAGAAGGAACGGAGCACATTGACCATGCAGCTGGTCAGCGGGCTGGCGGAAGCCCCTCTTGCTGATTCGTACGAGGCGGTTCGCGCGGCGGTCGCGGTCAACCGCGAGCTGCAGCACGCCTCCAGCGAACGAAGCACAAGGCATATCGAAATTGAACTGCCGGAAGGGGTTACGTATCGGGAAGGCGATCATCTCGGGGTGTTTCCCGGCAACAGCAAAGAGAACGTCGACCGCATTCTGAAGCGGTTCGGCTTGCATGGTCAGGATCAGGTGATCCTGACGGCGAGCGGCGTCAGCGCTTCCCATCTGCCGCTCGGCCGGGCAGTTTCGCTTGCTGCTATTCTTCGCCACAGCGTAGAGGTGCAGGAGGCAGCAACCCGTGCACAAATACGCGAGGTTGCCGCTTATACGGTATGTCCTCCGCACAAACGCGAATTGGAAGCTTTATTGGAGGAGGGAGCGTACGAGGAGCAGATTTTGCGGAAGAGAGTTTCCATGCTGGATCTTATCGAGAAGTACGAAGCCTGCGAAATACCGTTCGAGAAGTTCCTGGAGCTGCTGCCGCCGCTGAAACCGAGATACTATTCGATATCCAGCTCGCCGCGGATGAACGAAGGACGCGCCAGCATTACGGTTGGTGTCGTACGCGGCCAGTCTTGGAGCGGGAAGGGCGAATACCGCGGGGTCGCTTCGAATTACTTGGCCGAGCGCGCGGCGGGGGAGGACATCGTCATGTTCGTCCGTACGCCGGAATCCGGCTTCCAGCTGCCCGATAATCCGGAGACGCCGATCATCATGGTAGGCCCGGGTACGGGGATAGCGCCTTTCCGAGGCTTCCTGCAGGCGCGCGCGAAGCTGAAGCAGGAAGGAGCCGCTCTAGGGGAAGCTCATCTCTACTATGGCTGCAGGAACGAGGCGGACTTCCTCTACCGCGAAGAGCTGGAGCAATATGCGAGAGATGGGGTCGTTACCCTGCATACGGCATTTTCCCGGGCGGATGGTGTGCCGAAAACGTACGTGCAGCATCTTATGGCGGGCCACGCGGCGGAGCTGATCCGCATTCTGGACGGCGGCGGACGGCTGTACGTATGCGGTGACGGCACCCGGATGGCGCCGGATGTAGAAAGCGAGCTGCAGAAAGCTTATATGCAAGTCCATGGGGCCGACCGGCAAGCGGCCGAACAATGGCTGCAGCAGCTTCAATCGAATGGAAGCTATGCGAAGGATGTTTGGACGGGGATGTAATACGAGGGGGCTGCTTGGTCAAGCGGCCCCCTTTTGGATGTTCCTTTTGCGAAATAGAGGTTTCCGAAACCGTAATTTTGCTCGGGAATGGCTGGCATGCAAGTTTAGAGGACGCGGGATAGATCCCTCGAAATCCGCTATTTTGCGGGAGAGCGGGTAGATCCCCAGAATAGGGGCTTCGGAATCCTTTATACATCAGCGAAGCAGGCAAGCCTGTCATCGGGGGCATTGCATAGGCGGGCTTGAGGGGATCGATGAAAAGGAAGTCGGCGTGGAGGGCGGGGATATGCGGGTTCGCGCGAGAAATTTGAAGAAGCCAGGTCAGCCTCGATCTTGGACGCATGGGGGCTATGAGTGCCTGCTTCCTGGCCACTTGCCGTCGCTTTCTGCTGCTCCAGTTGTTTATTCCCGTAAACGGTCGAACACTTCGGCAGGTTGAGACTTCGATAATTCCACGTTTATCTTCAACAACGAGAGAAGCTCTTCCAACTCGCCGCGTGTGACGGGCCGGGCCGAATCGATTAATTCGTAGCCGAATCGCCCGTTCACTTCAACCGTTGCGGTGCGTAAGTCGGAGATTCGGGAGATACCCTTTTGGCGTATTCTCATTTCAAGCTGATCCTCGGTCAAGCGCAGCTTCCGCAGCTGCTTCGTTTGAATTTGACCGTCCTTGACAACCATGGTGGGCTTGCCGATCAAAAGCCTTTCAACAAAGGGGATGTGAAGCGCCAGCTTTTGAAAGACCACCATAATAAGAACGAATATTCCGATGCAAGCAACCGTTTGCCATATATCATTTTCGGCTACGGCATGTCCAATAATGGTTCCGATCGATAATATCGTAACCATCTCTAAAGGGGTCATTTCGGCAATGATTTTTTTTCCTGCAATTCTCAAGAGAATGAAGCCGGAAATGATCATGACGATCGCTTCATAAACGAAAGTAAACAAGGTCCCTTCGCCACATCCTTTTTACTTTCCAAATGATTTGCTTTTCATTATGTCCCGATTTATTCATCATTAGACTATTGGGAACGCCGGGGTGGGGAGTAAGTTTATCTTTAGGCTGTTGGCTCTTATCGGACAAAAATTTCGTCATTTATAATGAGCGTGAAACCGGCGAAGGGAGATGTAGGGTTTTCATGCTCAACAAAAAATTAATACTGAAAAGCAAGACGAGAATTCGGCTGGCACAGACCCATGTCCATGAGTTCACAGGCAGCACGAAATTAGCGGAAGAAGGGGAGGATCGCCACAACCACCGGTTTGCAGGGGTAACAGGAGAAGCCATCCCTTTCGGGAAAAGTCATATTCATGAAATTGACTTGTCTCGGACCGATTTCGTAGACCATTTCCACAAGCTTAAAAAAATTCGTACCGGTCCGGCCATTCCGGTCGGTAACGGTAAGCATGTTCACTTTGTTACAGGGAAAACCACGTTAAATGAAGGTCACAGGCATCCATTTAACTTTGCAACGTTGATTCAGAAGCCGCTTGTTTGAACGTCCTCACAATGATAGAAATGACACCGTCATGGTCTCCCTTCTGTTAATAGCCCAAACAGGCACCGGCCTCTATGGCCGGCGCCTGTTCGATGTGCGGGATCAGCTAACTTTGAAAATCGCGACCGACTTATTCAGCTCCATCGCCAGATGTGCCAGCGATTGGGAGGTCGAAGCGGTTTCTTGACTGCTGGCCGCTGCTTCCTCGGTACTAGCGGAAATCTTCTCAATCGAGCTCAGTACTTCCGTCGATTGTGCGGCTTGCTCCTCGCAGGCGGCGGCGATTTCCGCCACCTTATGGGCGGTTTCATTCACGACTGACAAGATCGTCTGGAACGCTTCGCCCGATTTCTTCGAAGCAGTCGTCCCTTCGCCAACGGCGTCCACGCTAAGCTTCGTATTATTTTGCATGCCGGTAATAATGGCGGTAATTTGCTTGGTCGCTTCGCTGCTTCGTTCCGCCAGCTTACGCACCTCATCGGCGACGACGGCAAACCCTCTTCCTTGTTCGCCGGCCCGTGCCGCCTCGATCGCGGCATTCAAGGCAAGCAAGTTCGTCTGCTCCGAAATATCGTCAATGACGCCAATGATTTCTCCGATTTTGTTGGAATCCTCGGCGAGCAATGTCATCTGGCGATTGATCGAATTCATTCCCTGAATCGAGTGTTCTACAACCTTGCCGCCTTCCTGCGCCATCATCATCGTTTTGTTGGACAGCTCGGATGCCTGCTCCGCGCTTTCCGCGACGGAATTGATGGCTGCGGACAATTCCTTGAACAGCTCGTTGATCGACTGCGCCTCCTGAGCCTGAACGCTGCTGCCCGTAGCGATCTCCTCGGAGCTTGCCGAGATTTGCTCTGCTGCCGCGGAGACGTTCTCTGCCGACGAGAGGATGCCGCCAACGGTTGATTTCAAGCTGTTTACCGTGTTGTTGAGCGCATTCGCCAGACGGCCGATTTCATCCTTCGAATCGATATCCGTCGTTTCCCGCAAATCGCCGTCCGCCACCTTGTCCAAAATTCCGAGCACCCGGTTCAGCGGACGAGAGATTGACCTTGCGATCGCATAGCCGAAGCTGATGCTGAGCAGCAGCGCTGCAATGACGATGGCAATCGTAATATTTCGCGTCGATGCGAAGGACGCAGCGTTTTCTTCGTTCGACTTCTCCGCTGTCCGCGTATTATAGTCGATCAAATTCGTCAAGATGTCTCTTCTTTGATTGCTTAACGTGTCCAGCTTATTGACAAAGACGGAATACGCTTCGGTGTTTTTGTTCTGAAAAGCGAGGTCCATGACTTCTTTGCGGGCTTCTTTGTATCTTGTAACAACCTGGGTGTATTTGGCGACGTTGTCCTTTTCCTCAGGGTCCAGCTGAGTGTTTTGATAATCGCTCATCAGCGTGTCCGATTCTGCAACCAGCTTCTCGATTTCTTCGTTCAGCTCTTTATTTTTGGAGTCGTTCGTAGTTATCATTAACTCAAGAATGGCGGATTCACTCTTTAATGTGTTGATTTGGATTTTGCTTAGCGCCTTGACCGGCGTCAGCTGTTCCTTGTACATCGCATCGGCATCGGCGTTCATTTCCGCCATCCCCCGGTAACCGAGAATACCGACCACGATCAGTGAAACGACGCTGATCACGATCAACAAATTGATTTTGACACCGACCTTAAGATTTTTGAATAAGCCCATTGCATGATTCCTCCGATGGTTGTGATGGGTAGTGAGCGGTTTCCTGAACCTATGTACTCCAATCGGCATGCTGCCGAGAAACAAAAAAATGCCCTAACCATTAGGGCAGTCTTGCGCTGTTGTCCCCCCCAATTGGCAACCCGGCTGCCTTAGCGCAATTGCCGTAGGCCCGAAGTTTTGCGTCCCCGTCTTTCGGCGGGTTTGCCTTTTCAGCTGGTTCGTCACATTTCGACATTATTTGATATATAATGTAATAATAACATGTTTTATGTCGATTTAAAGTAAAATTTTTTCTGGAAAAATGAGTCTGAATGAAACATCGAACATAAATGCTGAAAGTCCTTGAGAGTCCCCAGGCAGGTGATCGAGAAGCAAACTCTCGAAGAGCCAACCCCGGTGGAAGCATATCGAAATAATAAACCGGCCTCACATCCGTAAGGCCGGTTTCGTCAGAAATATTTACTTCGCAAGGTGGTTCACAATTTGGCTTAAGCCTGTGGTAATCGGCGTAACCGGCCGGCCGAGCAGCTTTTCGAAGTCGCTGCTTTCGATCTCCAGCGCGCCATCCCGAATCCCTTGCTGGATACCGACAAGAATCGGGATGACGAAATCGGGCACGCCCGCTCCCTTCAGCATGTCTGCATAAGCGGCGTCATCGATCTGATGGACAGGCACTTCCTTGTTTACCACCGTACCAAGAGCAGCCGCGAGTTGTTCCTGGGTCAACAGCTTGCCTGAGAGCTCGTAGATCGTATTGTCGTGTCCGCTGCCCGCGAGTACGGCTGCAGCCGCCTCCGCGTAATCCTGCTGCAGAGCCCAACCGACTTTCCCCGATCCTGCGGAAGTGACCCACGGCGCTCCTGCAAGCACACCCTTTATGCTGCCGAGCTCGTTCTCCAGGTACCAGTTGTTACGCAAGAACGAGTAGGGGATGCCTGTCTTGACGATGGCTTCTTCGGTCACTCGGTGCACGGGAGCCAGGAAAATCGTGCTCTCGCCCGCATTCGCCAAGCTGGTATAAGCAATAAATTTCACTCCGGCACGCGCGGCGGCGGCAACAGCATCGGTATGCTGCCGTATTCTCGTTTCGTTATCGCCGTCGGCGGAGATGATCAGCAAGCGATCGATGCCCGCGAAGGCCGTATCCAAAGTTTCCGGGCTGTCGAAATCTCCATACCGAACGTCTACTCCTTGTGCGCGCAAGCCCTCCGCTTTATTCGGATTCCGCACGCTGACGGCAAGCCGATCCGCGGGTACGGATTTTAATAATGCTTCAACGACCTTCGACCCCAAATTTCCTGTTGCGCCTGTGACTAGCAGTTTCATTGAAATACCTCCTAGTAAGATAATGTTGTAACAGATCATGTTATAACATAAATGGTTACAACGTGTATAAAATAAAAGCCCATCAAGAGCTCTCATTTATTTGAATCGCGATATCAGCTGGCTCAAAGTCGTCTGCTGCAGCTTGGTTTCCATAGCGGACTGGGCTTCCATCAATTCGGATTGAAGAGACTGCTCGATATTCCGCCCGACAAGGCATTGCGGATTCGGATTTTCATGCAAACGGAATAACTGGTTCTCTTCAATGACCTGGACCGCGCGGTAAATATCAAGCAGCGTAATATGCTCGGGACTCTTGAGCAGGGAAGCGCCGCCCACACCGGGCCGGACCTCCACGAAACCCGCCTTCTTCAGCATTCCCATGATTCTCCTGATGATAACGGGATTCGTATTGACGCTGCCCGCAATGAAATCTCCGGTACAATCGTCCGGGCTAACCGCAATCAAGGAGAGAATGTGAACGGCAATCGAGAATCGCGTGCTGATTTGTTTCATTTGCAACACCACCGTTGTAACCATTTTAGTTACTACCCCAAGCAATGTCAATGATCATTTTGCCGAGCTGCGCTTGCAGGAATGCTGCCATCTTTGTACGAAATTGCGATTATCGGTTCCGTTCCTGCCGGCGCCAGTGCGGCACTGTTTGCCGACAAAATGGGCAAGAGGACGCTGTTGATCGAGAACGACAAAGGTATGACCAGACGGGCTTGGTTTGAAACCTGCTATGCGATTATGGAAATCAGCGGACCGGATATGGTCGATTTGGGGTGAAGGACCCTTGCAGTAGGATAGAGGGAAGGTTTAAGAATCCTTATATGGAACTATTTACAAAAGATGGAACGACATGAAACAATGAAATGGTTCCTTCCGTAAGGGAACAGTACCTAAAAAGGAGTCGAAACGATGCTGCAATCCAAATGGTATTCGCTGCTCATTCTGCTTATTGTGCCGCTGATTGGTGCTTACTTCGCCGCCATCCACCCCGCTCCCGACCATGTCTACCACCAATTGTCCACCTGGCTGCTGATTCATCTGCTGTTTCCATTCGTGTTTGTGTCGCTTACGGCCTCCTTTTTTTACTTGAACCGGAACGTGGAGCGGTTGTCTGCCCATATGGCTAGATGGGGAGCCGGTATTTTCCTGTTATTTTACGTGATCTTCGAGGTGGCTACCGGGATTGGGACGGGGCTTGTGGTGCTCGGGGGAAGCAAAGTGCCCGGGCTGGACAGTAAATCCGTCGATGCGGTCGCGCAGGCGTATTTCTTCGAGATGCAGTACGGGCCGCTCTCCGCTACGGCGATGATCGCCGGGGGCGGCTGGATCGTCGCCTTGCTGGCAACCGTCGTCACTGTTACCCAGACGAAGCACGCCAAGCCGGTGCTTGCCATTGCGTGTCTTCTGGCCGTAACGTATACGATTGCCGGCATCGTCGTCAGCGATATCTCCTATCGTACCCATGTGACGGATTATCCGGAATGGGCGCTTCCGGTCATCGGCGGGATGTTTCTGCTGTTTTTCATTGCGATCGGTATTGCCGCAATGGACAGCAGCGCGCCGAGAGAACCGCTGTTCATCCTGGGACTGGCGATATTGTATACGATAAGCCATGGAGGCGACATCGGCATGATCGCTATGCTTGGGTTCGCCGCGGGGATGACCTGGCTGGCATTCGCACAAGCAAACAGGAAGCCGGTTGTGACCGAGAGCAAACCGATGGACGCATAAAAGGACGGCCTCTATGGTAGGAGGCCCACCCGCTGCCTGCAGTTCGCCTTACATTTCCCGTAAGGAGATTCTGCAGGCCTATTTGTTTTGGCGGCAGGCAGGAATAGCGAAAGGATGGTATTTCCGCCAAGCCGCCGTCATATATAGCTGTAGTGAATACGCCGGAAGGAAGTGACGGAGTATGTCGGGCAATAGCGAATTCCGTCCTGTGGCTATAGCGGGACCAGGCCGGCTCGCCGCTTCGTTGTTGCAAGCTATGGCGGAGGCGGATGTTCCCCATGTTGCGGCAGGTGCGCTCGGAAACCGGGAGGATTGGCAGCGGAAGCTGGGCTCGGCATGCTCCTTGATTTATGCAGCGGATGAACTGGAAGACGGACATCTCTCCCAACTGGAGACGTACTGCATAGAGGAACGGAAGGCTCTGCTTCCGGTTGTAAGGCTTTCGCGAAAGGTGATGGTCGGGCCTCTGCTGGGATACGAGTCGGCTATGACCTGGGAATCGCTGCTCAATCAAGTTCATTATGATGCCGTTTGCCAAGGGGAGCCGCCGGCACGGGGCCTATCGCCCTTCATCTGGCCGATCCTATCCAATATCGCAATACACTGGCTGGAACAGGCTGCTGCAGCGGCGGGTCGGCCTCGCGGTCCACATGCTTCCCAGGTTTATTTGCTGGATCTGGAGACGCTGGAAGGCCGGCTTTATGATGCGGGTCCGGGTCCTCTCGAAACGGAGAGGGTGCAGGCCTGCCCTGTTAGAGATGTGAAGGAACGGCTTCACCGCTCGGAGGCTATGCCGGACCGGGATGAGCTGTTGTCCTATTTTCATAACCTGACTTCCGAAGTAACGGGACTATTTCATGATTGGGACGACGGGGGATTGGAGCAGCTTCCGCTATCGGTTTGCCGAATCCGAACGGTCGATCCTTTATCGGCTGGACCGGCTCGTCTGCTGCCCGAGCTGACTGCTTCCGGATTCGATCCGCGGGAAGCCCGGGTAGAGGCAGGATTAGCGGGAGTTGAAGCGTATCTTGAACGAATGAGCGCACGGATGTCCGGGAAGATGCGGGACCATGAACGGGCATGCGTGGGCTTTGGAGCCGGACAGACGTTCGGGGAAGCAGTGTACCGTGCGCTGCTGCAATGTCTGGCGGAGCTGCTGGAATTGCGCTTACGGGAGCATCCGGTACCTCCGATGCGGCCATGGAGCGGGAGCGGTATCTCTGACCCGTACGGCCGGTATTGTCTTCAGGCTCTGCAAATGCTCGGCGGCCCGGCGGAAATGCTTGAAGGAGAAGAGCTGCTAGGGTGTCCCGTTATGTGGGTGAGGGTCGGCGGCTTTACATATGGAGGCATCGGCCTAAGCCGAGAAGGAGCTGTTCGCCATGCGCTGCAGGGAGCGCTTCAGGCTATACAGCTTGGGGAGATTTCGGGGACTGACGCTGCAGCGTTCCCATTCGCAGTGAAGCCGGTTTCCCGCTCCTTCACTGCGGAGAGCTCGGCTCCGGTACGCCTGAAATCGGTCATTTCTACGTTGGCGGGCAGCGGCATCCGTCTGCATGTGAGCGATATTCGCCCAAGATCCGTCTTATCCGAGAACCGGCTGCAGCTGGTCAGTGTAATGTTACGGGAGGGATCGGCACAATGACGACGCAAATTGCCGTAATCGGTACGGGGCGCCTGGCGGATAGGGTTGGCAAGCTGCTGTCGGCAAGAAACGCGCTCGTCCGGATGAACGATTTGTCTGCGGGCATTCCGGCTTCTGCAGATATCGCGCTGCTGCTTAGTGACGATTGGCCGGCATGGGATGAGCTTGAGTTGAGAGAGATTTTGCAAGAGAAGGGGATTCCGTGGCTTCGCGCCTTTGCGTTCCAGGGCGAGGGCGTGATCGGGCCTCTCGTACGCCCCGGTACACCGGGCTGTTCGCAATGTGCAGAGCTCAGACTGCGCGATATCGGGGCGGACTCCGACGGCAGCGATAGCTTTGGCTATGGCCATAGCGACGACGGTGGTGATGGCGACGGCGATGGCGGCGGCAGTAGCGGTGTTGAGGGAGAAGGTGGAGTTGAAGGCGCAGGTGAAGGTGCAGGCGAGGCCTGCTCCTCAACGGGACTGAGGCACGTGGCTTTGATGGTAGCAACCGAAGCGGAGAAGGCTCTAAGCGGACACGCCCACACGATGGAACATATTTACATCGTGAACCTGTACACGCTCGGTGCCGCCTTGCATGTCATTCTGCCGGACCCGTCGTGCTCCGTATGCGGAGAGGGGCTGCCGGAGGACAGCGCGGAGCTTGCGCAGATCGCTCTTCAGCCAGCGCCCAAATCGGCGTCCGACCGCTACCGCTGCCGTCCGCTGGATGAGCTGGGGCCGGCGCTAATCCGCGATTATCTTGATGAAAGAACGGGACTGCTCGACCGCAAGACCAACGACCTGCTTTCTCCATTTGCTGTCGTTGATATGAGGCTGCCCTCGTATATGCTCGGTGACGAGATTGTCGGAGGCCGAAGCCATTCCTATGAGGCCAGCACAATAACGGCCGTTCTGGAAGGTCTGGAGCGTTACTGCGGGCAAATCGCGCGCGGCAAACGCACTGTCGTTTACGACAGCTATACGAACTTACAGGCCGCGTCACCGGTGCTGGACCCACGGTCCGCAGGGTTGTATGCCGACGAGCAGTATCGGCTGCCCGATTTTCCCTACGAGCCGTTTGACGAGGACCGCGAGCTGGAGTGGGTATGGGGCTATTCGCTCCTGCAGGATCAGCCGATTCTCGTACCGGAGCAAATGATTTACTATCGCGCGGGTTACACGTACGGGTTCGTTCAGGCAAGCTCGAACGGATGTGCACTCGGAGGCAGTTTGGAGGAAGCGATCCTGCACGGCTGTCTGGAGATCGTTGAACGCGATGCGTTCCTGATGAGCTGGTACGGTCGGTTGCCGCTCCGCCGGTTGGACCCGCATTCTGCGAATGACCGGGAGCTGCTGCTCATGATCGATAAGCTAGAGACAGTACTCGGATACGAGGTGCAGCTCTTTAATATGACGACGGAGGTCGGCATACCGAGTATTTGGGTGCTGGCCCGCAGCCGGGAGCCCAACCGGTTTGCGTTCCTTTGCGGAGCGGGCGCCCATTTCGACCCCGTACGCGCGGCGAAAGGCGCTATTCATGAATTGGCGTCGATGCTGCCCCATTTTCAAATCAAATACGACCTGAAGCGCGGAGAGCTCATGAACCTGTACGGGAACCCGGATTTAGTGGAAAGCATCGAGCATCATTCGCTCGTATACGGGCTGCCGCAAGCCGAAGAGCGGTTTGCCTTCCTGCTTAACGGCGGCCGCCCGCCGCGATCATTCCGGGAAGAGTTCCAGCCGGGGCCGGCACGCATGGATTTGCGGGAAGATCTTACGGACTTTATGGAGAAAATGAAGCGGCTGGAGCTAGACGTAATCGTGGTCGATCAAACGTGTCCGGAAATCCGGAGAAACGGGCTGCACTGTGTGAAGGTGCTCATACCGGGTATGGTGCCGATCACCTTCGGCCATCGGATCAGACGAACGACCGGGCTCCCGCGGCTGCTTCATGTACCTGTAGAACTGGGCTATGCGGAGCGGCCGCTGACAGTGGAGCAGCTGAATCCGTATCCGCATCCGTTTTACTAGAGGCTGTCACGGAAAAAAAGCCGCTTCGCATGGAGGCGGCTTTCCGTTTGAAGGAATCAAACTACAGGAGGAATGCGCGGCTCACGATAACCAGGAGGATGAACAGAACCAGGATTGCTGCTGTGCTAGTGAAAACGCCGCCGAAGCCTGCGCCTGCTGCAGCTGCTGCCGTTGCGAATGCCATGGAACAAAACCCCTTTCGTGGAGATTGATTGATGTTACAAAGCCATTGTACGCAGCTGCGGCGAAGCTTGATTGGACGTATATCCCGTATTGACGAATAACCAAGAAGGCCCATTCTCCGCCGAGAATGGGCCTTATGCTTGCTTTGCGTTATTTAGAACCGCTTTGCCGCTTCCTTCGCTTTCTCAATCGCCTTTGCTTTAATTTCATCAGCCTTGTCCGGCATAGCGGCCATGCCTTCGACGAACAGGCCCTCGAAGCTCGGCACGCCGTGGAACTGCATGATTTTGCCCAGGTAGCTGTGACCGCTCTCGAAGCCGGCTGCCGGCCCCTCCGAATAGATGCCGCCGGAGGCTTGGATATGAATGGCCTTCTTCGTGCCAAGCAGACCGACCGGACCTTGCTCGGTATACTTGAACGTTTTGCCCGCTACGCAGATTGCGTCGATGTAGGCCTTCAGAACGGGCGGGAAGGAAAAATTCCACATCGGGGAAACATACACATACTTGTCGGCCGCGACGTATTGATCGACAATGTCGCCGAGGCGGGTAACCTTCGCCTTCTCGTCAGCCGTAAGCGAGCCTATTTCCGCGCCCGAGCGCAGCTTGCCCCATCCGTTGAATACGTCCAGATCGATGTGCGGGACGTCGATCTTGTACAAATCCAGATGCACGATTTCGTCGGACGGATTCGCCTCGCGATAAGCTTCGATGAATTCTTTTCCCACAGCCATACTGTAGGAGAATTGGTGATCGTGCGGATGAGCGGTGATATACAGTACGGTTGCCATGCAGGTTGCTCTCTCCTTCAACATGTAATCTCGTCCGTCCCGAAGACCGACGGTTTAGGTTTCCCCTGCGTTCCATTATGAATACCATTCCGGCTTGGAATCCGTCTCCGTATACAACGCGATCAGGACAACAGCCGTCTCCTCGCCGACGTTGCGCACCGAGTGAGGAATGCAGGCATTCCAGCTGAACGAATCCCCCTCGAAGAATTCGGCGCTGTCCTCCCCTTGCTCGGCATAGATTTTCCCGGATATAACCAAATGCACCTCTTCGCCTTCGTGGGCGTGCGGCTGCTCGCCCGTCGAAGTACCGGGAGGCAGCTCCACCAGCATCATGCGTACGTTCTTCGTCGCACTAAGGTGTCCCACTTTAAGCCGGTCGGGGCCGCTCGACGTCATTCGCCGCTCGTCCTTGCGGACGATCTGCATGCGCTCTTCTTTACGCAGCAGCAAATAGGCCAGAGGCACCTTCAACGCTTTGGCGATACTCTCTAATGTTGCGATGGAGGGAGACGTTTTATTCGTTTCGACTTGGCTCATAAACCCTTGGGACAAGCCGGTTTCTTCGCAAATTTGGGCGATCGTAATATTTTTCCGCTTGCGGATGGATCGTATCGTTGAACCGATATCCATGGCGCCATCACTCCGATTAAAATATTTGTAATACGAATGTTATATCTATATTATCAATTTTTTGATTGACATTCCAGCGGTCCATGAGTTAAATTATGAATACGAAATAAATATTCACAATACTAATATTTCTTCGGGAGAGTGGTTCAAATGAAGCAAGGGGCAGTATGGGTGGCAACGGTAATGAGAGTAGTGCTGGGTATCCTGTTCACGGCACACGGCATTAGCAAGGTTCAGATGGGATTGGACAATGTAGCCGGATGGTTCGGTTCGCTGGGAATTCCCGGATGGTTCGGTTATGTCGTCGCGATTATTGAGCTGGCAGGGGGCATTCTGTTGATGGCAGGCCTCTTCACACGTTATGTATCGGTATTGCTCGCGCTTGTGATGGTCGGGGCTATCGTCACGGTGAAGTTCAAGGCCGGTCTTCTCGGCAACGGGCAGATGGCAGGCTATGAGCTGGATTTGGCTTTGCTGGTCATGACGGTTCATTTCATCTTCGCCGGGCCTGCGCGGTTGTCCGTGGACAGCTTGTTCTTGCCCAAATCAAGCGCCTAATATTTCCGGAAGGGGGTATCCCTATGAAACCGATTTTCGAGTATGACCTTCATTTGCCTGCCGGTATGGAATCTGGACGGACGTATCCGGCGATCTTCACGCTGCACGGGAAAGGCTCGAACGAGCGCAATATGCATGTACTGACGGAGTCTTTGACGAAAGATTTTATTATTATCGCCATTCGAGGCGGCCTTACTCTCGGTGCGGGATTTCAGTATTACGAGCTTAAGAGTCTGGGCCATCCGATCCGGGAGTCGTTCGACCTGGCGGTTCGGTCGCTGCAGGAGTTTATCGCTTATGCGACGGAGCGGTATCCGATCGATGCGCAGCGGCGCTACGTACTGGGCTTCTCGCAGGGGGCCATTCTGGCGATGACGCTGGCGCTGACGATGGGAGAACAGCTTAAAGGGATCGTAGCACTTAACGGGTACGTGCCCGATTTTGTAAAGACCGAGTACCCGCTGCAGCCGGTGGAGCGCGTGTCCGTATTTGTCTCGCACGGGGAGTTCGACGGCGTATTCCCGGTAAGGATCGGGTATGAGACAGCGGCGTACTGGCGAGAGCTGAACGCTGGGCTGACCTTCACGATCTATCCGTCGGAGCATACCGTGACGGATGAGAACCGGCGGGACTTTACCGAGTGGCTTCTTCGCGATGCCGGTCTCGGGCTGCTACACACTAAAGGAGGGGACATTCAATGATGCCGTCATACTTTTTCGCCCATGGGGCGCCGTCGCTCGTGCTGGAGCGTCATGCTTATACCGACTTTATCCGCCGTTTTGCCGCAGACATGCCGAAGCCGAAAGCGATTGTGCTGTTCTCCGCGCACTGGGAGGAGACGACGCAAGCGGTAAGCGCGGTGGACACGTACGGTACGATCTACGATTTCGGCGGATTCCAGGAGGAGCTGTACCGGATGACGTATCCGGCTCCGGGGGATCGCGCTTTGGCGGAAGAGATCCGTTCTCTATTCACGGCGCATGGCATACCGAGTACAATGGATGAAGAAAGAGGACTCGATCACGGGGCCTGGGCGGTGCTGAAGCTGATGTATCCCGGGGCGGATATTCCGGTTGTGGCGTTGTCAGTTAACCGCTATTTGACGAACGAGCAGCAGTATGAAGTCGGCAAAGCGCTGGCAAAGCTGCGGGAGCGGGATGTGCTGATCATCGGCAGCGGCGGTACGGTCCACAATCTGCGCAGAGTGAACTGGCGGGCGGATGCGGTCGACGAGTGGGCGGCAGCTTTCGACGAATGGCTGGCAAGCACGCTGGAAGCGTGGGATTTGGACGCGCTGTTCGCTTACCGGGAGCAGGCCCCATACGCGCGGGAAGCGGTTCCGACGAACGAGCACTTCATTCCGCTGCTGCTTGCCATGGGGGCGGCGGATGAGAGCCGGAAGGCGGAGCTGCTGCACCGAAGCTATCAATACGGTAATTTGAGCCTAAGCTGCTGGAAATTCGGGTAAGTTGCGTTACTTCCTGCGGGGGCATAGTGAAGAGGTGGACGGATGAAGACAGCGGTGATGGCTCACGCCGAACGGATCATGATTCTCCTGCTAGCCGGGATTTATATTGCAGGCCAGCTTACGCACGGAACATGGGTGACCCCGGTGCTCGGGAGCATGGTGTTCATCGCCATTGTGCTGCTGCTGCCCCGGCTGCGGGGGATGACCCTGTGGCTGACGGCCGGTTTTCTGGTGCTCGGAGCGTGGCTGATGCTGGTGCAGAAGGCGGACGCCTGCACCTGGTTTCAGGCTGCCGGCATGAATGTCACGCTTGTCACGCTGTTTGTGTTTGCACCGTTGTTCGGCATCCCCGTCCGGCTTCCGGCGTACGTAGAGGCTCTTAAGCGCTTCTATGAGACGACCTTGAAGAGCCGGACTTTGCTGTTCGCCGGCACGCAGCTGCTGACGCAGGTTATGGGCGTATTCATTAACGTAGGCGCGATTCCGGTCGTGCACCCGATCGCCTTCGTTAAGCCTCAATCTCCGCTGATGTCCAGGCTGCTGGCCGGGGCCATGAATCGGGGCTTTGCCGGCGCAATCTTCTGGTCCCCGTATTTTGCCGCGATGGCGCTTGTGACGTCGGCTCTGTCGCTCCGGTGGTCGGAGCTGCTGCCGTATTTGCTGGGGCTTGCGGGGATCAGCTTTGCTGTCAGCTTGGCAGTCGATTTCAAAGGGCTGCTGCAGGCGGAGCGGGAAGAACAGAAGGAAAATGCAGACGAAGGTACGGAGGTGAACATGGCGCGGGAGCCGGAGAGAGGGGCGGCAGGGTCTGCGGTGACTATGGTATCTGCGCCGCCGGGGGTTGCAGGCGCAGCCGAGCCGGTCCGTTCGGAGCCGGAAGCCGTTCCCGCTGCAAGCAGGCCTAAGGCGGGGTTCCCCGCGGGGCTTGCCGTCTACTTGGCTTCGGCGATCGCCGCCGTGTTGGCGGCCGAGCTTCTTCTCGCGCTGCCGATGGTGCTGGTCACGTGCTTCACCGCAGTTCTGTTTCCGCTGGCCTGGTGCTTGTTTAAGGGGTATGCGGCTACATATCGGGAAGGCTTGACAAACCATCTAAACGTTACTCTGCCGGCACTGAAGAAGGAAATCACGCTGTTTCTGGCGGCCGGCTTCTTCAGCGGCGCAATCGGCACGACCGGGTTCGGGGCGTCGATTCCGCCGCTCTTGTCGGCGGTTCCGCTGCCGATCGCTTTTACTTTCTCCGCAGCTGTAGTTGTGCTCATTACGGCGACGTCGGTTATCGGCCTTCATCCGATCGTTACGGTCACGATATTGGCTGCCAGCGTGGACCCCGCTCAGGTGGACATTAGCTTGACGTATTTTGCCGTCCTGCTTCTTGGAAGCTGGGGCATTTCGAACACGATATCGCCCGCCTCCGCCGTCAACAATTTGCTGGCCGGGTTGTTCAAGCAGCCGGTGTTTGATTTTGCCGTGCCGAATTATCGGTTCGCCGCCGGGATGGCTGTCGTGCTGCTGCTTTACTTGGCCGTTGCGGTTAGGTGAGGGCTCGGAACGGATAGCCGTTCATCCAAGAAACGGGCAGTTTCGTTATAATTGTATTTTCCAAACCGGGGGCAAGGAGTGACAAGTATACTGAAGGTATAACCTCAGGTAAAGCAGGAGGATTTGTGCACAATTATCATCATCGGCATGAAAGCGTAAAGTACGCGGGGATTGTCACCCGGCTTCGAAATGCGGGTTGTGTCTTTGCAGAGGAAGAGGCGAGGCTGATCCTTTCATCCGCACAATCTCCTCAAGAACTCTCTAATATGGTGGAGCGGCGTGTCGCCGGGCTCCCCCTCGAGCACGTTATCGGATGGGTGGAGTTTTGCGGTTTACGGATTCAGGTAGACCCGGGCGTCTTTGTGCCGCGCCATCGAACCGAGTTTCTAGCCCGTCAGGCAATCGCCCTCGCGCAGCCGGGAGACGTAGTTGTCGACTTGTGCTGCGGCACCGGCGCGTTAGGGGCTGCTTTAGCCGCGGAGCTGAAGCATATTGAGCTGCATGCGGTCGATATTGACCCGGCAGCGGTGCAGTGCGCCCGTTCTAATATCCGTTCCGGCAACGGGATCGTTTACGAGGGGGATCTCTTTGAGCCGCTTCCCGTTCGGCTTCACAATCGGGTCCATATTCTTATCGCCAATGCCCCTTACGTACCTAGCGAGGCCATTCCGCTTCTTCCGCCGGAAGCTCGTATCCATGAGTCGCTTGCCGCACTCGATGGCGGAGCTGATGGACTTGACGTTCTGCGTAGAATTGCCGCTTCCGCATCGTCTTGGCTTGCTAAGGGCGGTTACCTTCTAGTTGAAACGAGCGAACGGCAGGCGTTATTGACCGAAGACCTCTTTGCCCGATACGGACTCCACCCCAGAACCATTCGATCGGAAGAGCAGGATGCGACGGTTATTATCGGAATGCGAACAAACCAAGAAGCCGCCTCGCAAGCAGACCATCTACCCGCCAGGACAGCCCCTCCAATACCCGAACGCGGCTCAGCCGGCAATCGGCAGCTCCACAACAAATGAAACCTTGCCGCCCTCTAGGTTCCGCGCATAGATGCGGCCGCGATGCTGATCGATAATGGCTTTGGCGATCGCCAGCCCGAGGCCGTAGCTCCCTTGGCTGCGGGTCCGTGACGGGTCGGTACGGTAAAACCGGTCGAAGATACGGTCCAGATGCTCTTCGGCGATGCCTTCGCCCGTATTCGTCACGGTCAGCACGATGTTCTGGCTGCGCTTCTTCAAGACGACCTCCATAGATCCGCCGGCAGTCGTATATTTCACGGCATTGTCGAGCAGGATCATAGCGACCTGCTTGTACTGCTCGATGCTGCCGCGCGCCGTGAGCGCAGGCTCAATCTCGTAGGACAGGCCGATGTTAGCCTCGAAGATGACCGCTTCCATCGTGAGAATGACTTGCTCCAGGGCATCGCTGACGTCGAAAGGCGCGTGCATGACGCTTGGATTCGTTTGATCGATTTGTGCCAAATAGAGCAGCTCGCTCGTCAGCGTCGACATGCGCTCCGATTCCGATTTGATGAACTGCAGCCACTTGGCTTGATTGCGAATCGTGTCGTCCGGATTGCCCAGCAATACATCGACATTCGTGTTGATGACGGCAAGCGGTGTTTTGAGCTCGTGAGAGGCGTCGGCGATGAACTGCTTCTGCTTATTGAACGCTTCCTGTACGGGCCCGATGGAACGATTCGCGAAAAATCGGCTGATGAAGAAGATCAGGACCAGCATAACGGATGCCACGATCAGAAACGCATATACTAATTTTGTTAAAAAGCTCCTCTGCGCGTTAATATCGACGAAGGAAATCATATAGCCGTCGGGGGAGGGCTGCACGAGATAGGCCCAATAATTGTCGTCCAGCTTCAGCTTGCCCTGAGACCGGGTTCCGCCGCCGGACAAGGCCGAAGCTGCGGCTTCCGTATAAAACTCATCCCCCAGCTCATACCGGGAGGCGGCCGATTTCACTTTGCCTTCTTTGTCGGTTACGAGCGTGAAGGACATGGAGCGCCCCTGCGGACCGTCCATCCTCGGCTCGCCCATCCCCGAAGACGGAGCGGGCTTCATCGAACCCGAACCCGGATTGCCCATCGGCTTGCGCGAAACATCCATCGCCTTGTGCAGATCCATATCGATATCGCGGCGTAAATTTTGATCCACAATGATATAGATCGAAGCGAATGCCAGCAGCATCATAATCGAGATGGTCACCATGTTCAGCAGCAAAAACTTGTTCCGCAGTCTCCGAAACATTACTCCTTCACCTCCAATACATAACCCACGCCCCGAATCGTATTGATGGCGACCGAAGACTGCAGGAACACGAGCTTCTTCCGCAGGAACGAAACGTACACCTCCACATTGTTATGCTCGGCCTCCGAATCGAACCCCCACAGCTTCTCAATAATGAGCTCCTTCGGCGTGACGGCCTGCTTCCTTGTGATCAAGAGCTGCAGCAGCTCGCTTTCCTTCAAAATCAATTTGATCTCCTTGCCGCGGCAAGTGAGCTTCAATGTCGATGTATTCAGCCCGATGTCGCCGAATTGCAGCCCTTGCTCCGGCACGACGACGTCCCCTTTGCGCCTGAGCGCCGCACGAATGCGGGCCAGCAGCTCCTCCGTGACGAACGGCTTGGCCACATAATCGTCGGCTCCGTAGTCGAGACCCGACACTTTGTCGGTCGTCTCGCCCCTTGCCGTAAGCAGGATGACCGGAGTCGAGTTCCCTTCCTTCCGGATCGTCTGCAAGATCGTAAGGCCGCTCATTCCCGGCAGCATGATATCCAGCAGCAGCAGGTCATAGATGCCGCTTCGCGCATAGTCGAGACCGGAGCTGCCGTCATGAACGATATCGACGGAATAATGATGCTTGCGCAAAATTTGGCCCAGCGCCTCGGCGAGATGAGCTTCATCCTCCACAATCAGAATTCTCATCCAACTCTTCCTCTCTATAGTAAATAGCCCGTTGTCGCAGCACCATTATAGCACTTCGCACCTTTAAGCAACCTTAAATGCAGCGTTTAAGGTTCATTAAAGGTTGCCGCCCTAAGATAAAGCCATCAACGGGATAACGTCAGCAAGCAAGACGCAGGAAGGAGCGACAGCCATGGCTATTGAGGTATTCAACCGGTATGAGAACAAGTACATGCTCGACGAGCAAAGCTTTCGCACGATTCATGACAAGCTGCTGCAGTATATGGAGCTTGATGAATATAACAGGAAGCATACGTTCTATTCCATCAGTAATATTTACTTCGATACGAACGACCATGCTTTAATACGAAAGTCATTGATGAAGCCCAAGTACAAAGAGAAGCTGCGGCTTCGCGCCTACGGCGTTCCGGAGCCGGGAGCCAAGGTGTATCTGGAGCTCAAGAAGAAAGTGTACGGGATCGTCAACAAGCGAAGAACTGCGCTGCGAACGGAGGAAGCCTACGACTTCGTGCGGACGGGCCACAAGCCCGAGCTTGCTCCCTATATGAACGGCCAGGTGCTGAACGAGATTGAGTATTTCCTGCAGCGCTACGATCTGGCGCCGAAGGTGTACTTGGCCTATGACCGGATTGCGATGTTCAGCAAGGAGAGCCGCGATCTGCGAATTACGTTCGACTGCAACATCCGGTCGAGGCGAACCGATCTGCGGCTGGAGAGCGGGGACCACGGCGAGCCGCTGATGGAAGACGGCTTCTGGCTCATGGAAGTTAAAGCGGAGAAGACGATTCCCGTCTGGCTCGCTCATATGCTGTCCGAGCACCGGATGTTCCGAACGAGCTTCTCGAAGTACGGCAATGAATTTATGAAAATGCGCACGATGCAGCAGCAACTGAAAGGAGAACGTGCATATGCTTGACACCCTGTTTGCGGCGACGTCCGCCAGCACCACGCTGACTTTTACTCACGCCATTTTAACGATCGTAGTCTCCTTCGTCTTAGGAGGAATCATCAGCTTCACTTATATGAAGACAAGCAAGCAGTCGTATTCGCAAAATTTTGCGCTCACCATGATCCTCATTCCGTCGATTATCGCCATCATTATTTTGCTGATCGGCAACAACGTCGCGCGAGCGTTCTCCTTGGCCGGAGCGTTCTCGATCATCCGTTTCCGAAGCGCCCCCGGGGATCCGAAGGATATCGCGTATGTGCTGTTCACGATGGCTACCGGCCTTGCCTGCGGCGTCGGCATGTACGGCTACGCGGTGCTGTTTACCGTGATCCTGTGCGCCCTGATGGCGGTTCTCCACAAATTCAGGTTCGGCGCCAGACGGAGCTCGCAGAAGCTGCTCAAAATCATGGTGCCTGAGGATTTGGGCTATGAAGAAGCGTTCCAGGAAGTGTTCAACCAATTTCAAGTTGCTTATGAGCTTAAGAAGGTAAAGACGACCGAGCTGGGCAGCCTCTTCGAGCTGGTGTATGTGATCACGATGAAGGCGGAGACGAGCCAGAAGCAGCTGATCGACGCCCTGCGCTGCCGAAACGGCAACCTGAACATTACGTTAGCGATGAATCCGGAAGCATCCGACTACTAATAACCAATAACGAAAGGGAAGATTCCTATGAAAACGACATTGAAAACACTGACGAAGCAGAAAATGTTCCTTGCGCTCCTTAGCGCAGCAGTAATTTTGCCGGCTTGCTCGAGCCAATCGGCCACCCAGGACGCCGCCAGTGCGGCGGCCCCTGCAGCGGCGGTCCAGTCGGCGGCAGGCTTCACCTCGGCAGCGGCTTCGGCGCAGGCACCGATACCGGTTGAGTACAGCTACAGCCAAGAAGACGAGAACACCGATTGGCTGTCGACCAATCCGGTCTATGTGGAGCTTAGCGCCGCAGGCGCCTCCATTCAAGGCTCGGGGGCCGAAGCGAATGGCCGCACCGTCACGATTAAAGCGGCGGGTACGTATGTGCTGAGCGGCAAATGGGAGCAAGGACAGATCGTTGTCGATGCGGCGAAGGAAGATAAGATTCGGATCGTGCTGAACGGCGTGGAGATTACGAGCAAAGACAGCTCCGCCATCTATGTGAAGCAAGCGGATAAGGTGTTTATTACCCTGCACGAAGGTACGAAGAACGTCGTCACGGATGCGGGCCAATATGCGGCGGTCGACGCTTCGACGGACGAGCCGAGTGCGGCGATCTTCAGCAAGGACGATTTGACGATTAACGGAACCGGCTCGCTCATGGTTCGGGGCCAATATAAAGATGCCATTGCAAGTAAGGACGATCTGAAAATTACCGGCGGCGACATTACGGTTTACGCGGCCGACGACGGGCTGATGGGCAGAGATTTGGTGGCGATCAAGGATGGCAACGTGACCATCGAGGCTGCCGGGGACGGCATCAAGGCAACGAACGATACGGATGCGTCGCAAGGCAATATCGGTATTGACGGCGGCACGTTCCGGATCAAGGCCGGAAGAGACGGCCTGCAAGCGGCGGCGTCCGTGCAAGTGAACGGCGGTTCGTTCACCATCACATCGGGCGGCGGCAGTGCGAGCGCTCCGGCGAAAGTTAGCGAGGAGCCTGGCGGCGGCATGAGAGGTCCGATGCAAGGGGGAGCGGCTGCTCCGGCTGCAACTGCAACGGCAGCGAGTGCGACAGAGTCGGAAAGCGGCAAAGCGATTAAAGCGGCGCTCGGCATTACGATTGCGAAGGGAACGTTCACTCTGGATTCTGCCGATGATGCGATCCACAGCAACAACACGGTGACGATTTCGGGCGGAGAGTTTGCGATCACTTCGGGGGACGACGGTGTTCATGCGGATTCTGCCATTCTGATCAGCGGCGGCAGCATTCACGTGAAGAAGAGCTACGAAGGCATCGAGAGCGCCAACATTACGATTTCCGGCGGAGACGTGGACGTGGTGAGCAGCGACGACGGCATCAACGTTTCCGGAGGGGCGGACGGATCTTCGGTGAACGGGCGTCCGGGTCAAAACCAGTTCAGCGCCGGGGCGTCATCCTCCAATAGCAAGCTGACGATTTCGGGCGGCACGGTCCATGTGAACTCGAACGGCGACGGTCTGGATGCGAACGGCTCCATCGCGATGTCCGGCGGTACCGTCTACGTCAGCGGTCCGACGTCGAACAACAACGCTGCGCTCGATTATGACGGTACGTTCGACTTGACGGGCGGCGTGCTGGTCGCGGCCGGCAGCTCGGGCATGGCGCAAGCGCCGACGGAAGCATCCGCGCAGAAGTCGATCCTGATGACGTATTCCCAGTCGCAGCAGGCCGGAACGATGGTGGAGCTGAAGGATAAGAGCGGCGCGACGCTGGCCAGCTTCGCTCCCGACAAGAGCTACCAGACGGTCGTCATCGGTTCGCCGGAGCTGAAGCAGGACGCCTCGTACATGCTGTATACCGGCGGGACGAAGACGGTGGAATTCACGGCGGGCGCCGCAGTTACTTGGCTCAACGAGTCCGGCGTGACGACAGCGAGAACGTCCGGTCCGGGAGGAGCGGGCGGCGGTCAGCGCGGCGGCCGGGCGCCGATGAACAGACAGTAACGGCTTCGAAAGAAAGTGACAACTTTTTGATCAAAATTTGAACAAATATTGAACAACTCGGAGAGATTTGTGATATAATGAAATTAACAATATCTTAATCTCTCCGGGGAAGTGATTCGATCATGACAACAAAGACAGTGGAACGGAAGACCGATCGGGAAGGGAAAGGCCTGTTCATCGCGATGCACATCGCTGCATGGGCGGCGTTGGCCATCGGCCTGCTGCTTTGCGTGACCAGCTTGAACCACTTCAGCGATACCAACTCGTCCTTGATGACGGGGATCGGCTTCATGGTAGGCAGCGTGTTCATTTATATGATCGGTACGGCAATGAATCTGGTGCACAAGCGGAATACAGAGTCGGAATCTTGATTGGGAGAAGCGGCGCGGCCGTTTGCAGGGAGCTGATCTTCATGCCATAATGATGGCTGAGGACAGCTCTTTTGTTTTATCAAATAAGGGGGACCTTCCATGGAATCCAATCGTCTTCCCGCCCGAGCGACTTATGCAGATTATATAACCTGGAATGATGACTTTCGTTACGAGATTGTGGACTTCGTTCCATACCTGGTGGCTGCACCGTCAGTCGAACACCAAAGAATTGTCGGCCGATTATTCAGGAAAATCGCCGATCGCCTGGACGGGAGTCCATGCGAGCCTTTCGTAAGCCCGTTTGATGTACGTCTTGCCGACCGTCATGCTCCCCACCATCAAGTCGGACATGTCCTTCAGCCGGACATTACCGTCATTTGCGATCACTCAGGCTTGGACGATAAGGGCTACAGCGGCGTTCCGGCATTGATTATCGAGGTGGTGTCTCCTTCTTCCGCCAAGATGGACCGCTGGTTGAAATACAATGCTTATCAGCAGCACGGAGTTCCAGAATATTGGATCGTGATTCCCGCCGAGCAGCTTATTGAGGTGCATGTGCTGGAGCATGGAACGTATCGGCGGCAGGCAGTCTACGGTATCGATGAAACCGCGGTTTCGCGTCAAATTCCCGGACTCGCTATCCCGATGAGCTCCATATTCTAATATGATCTGAAGAGAGAACGATCTCCACGGCATAACGCTGGCTGTGAAGATCGTTCTTTTTGCTGCAGCCGGAAGGTTGCGTACCAGCATTTATAACCTAGCCGCGCAGCACAAAAGCAGGTACTCTTGTGGATATATAATTGGCTGGCCCCTGCATGGATTTGCCCGCTTACGCCTAATTACTCCATTTTTTACTGTAAATAAGGCGAAAGGTTGAACAAAATTTTACGGAAATAAGGCAGTAAATTGACGCCTTTGTTAACAGCCCCCCGCAGCGCTCGGGAACGTGATATAGTGAGCGCAAAGACATCATATCGCTGTGACAAAAGTTAGATTCAAGGGATGCAGGGAGTGAGAGAACTATGAAAAATAGCGCAGCATTTATCCGCAAAATGGCCTCGCTTGGCCTGCTGGCTGCGATCACGCTGCTGGCCTCGGGCTGCCAGTCGATGATCGTGTTCGATCCGAAGGGTCCGGTCGGTGCGGATCAGCGCGACTTGATTTATTTTACGATGCTGCTCTGCTTGATTATCCTCGTGCCGGTGCTGGCGCTTACGGGATGGATCGTGTGGCGGTTCCGCGACAAGGCGGGCAACGACGCGCCTTATCAGCCGAAGTGGGAGCACAGCACGAAGCTCGAGATTATTTGGTGGGGCATTCCGATTGTTGTTATCGGCGTGCTTGCTATCGTGACGGCGAAGTATACGTATAAGCTCGACCCGGCGAAGCCGCTCGCCTCCGAAGTGAAGCCGATCACGGTCCAGGTGACGTCGCTCGACTGGAAGTGGCTGTTCCAATATCCGGAGCTGGGAATTGCGACCGTTAACCAGCTGACGATTCCGGAGGATACGCCGATCCGCTTCGAGCTGACCTCCGACGGGCCGATGAACTCGTTCTGGGTGCCGCAGCTTGGCGGGATGATTTACACGATGTCCGGCATGGCGACGACGCTGCATTTGCAGGCTGATGAGCCGGGCTCCTATATGGGGACGGGTGCGAACTTTACGGGGCGCGATTTTGCCAAGATGCAGTTCACGACGAAAGCCGTCACCCGCGCAGAGTTTGACAGCTGGGTAAAGGAAGTGAAGGCGTCCGGCAAGGCGCTGACGGAGGAGGGCTACCTGCAGCTGGCGCAGCCGGGCACGTCGGAGCCGCTCACCTTCTCTTCGATACCGATGGGACTGTTCCAGCGTATCGTTCACGGGTACTCGATGAGCCGCGGGGCTCCGGCCGGGTACAATCAGAAGGCGAAGACGCTCAGCGATCTGCATGGCGAAGGCGACGAGGGCCATGAGCAGCCGGCGCCGCAACCGATGCCGGCTGTACCAAATATGAACCATACGAACGGTCATAACCACTAAGTAAAGGAGGGACCTCCATGCTCGATCAAATCAAAGATTTCATGTCGTGGTTTTTCGTCACCGGCGATCCGCTCATTTACGGGGCGGACGTGGCGATCGGCCTTACGACGGTTGCGATCATTTTCGTCCTGTCGTATTTCAAAAAATGGGGCTGGCTGTGGCGCGAATGGCTGACGACCGTCGACCACAAGCGCGTAGGCATTATGTATATCATCGCTTCGCTGCTCATGCTGTTCCGCGGCGGGGTCGACGCCTTGCTGATGCGGACGCAGCTCGCTTTTCCCGATATGCAGTTCCTGAACGCGGAGCACTACAATCAAATTTTCACAACGCACGGCGTTATTATGATTTTGTTCATGGCGATGCCGCTCATGTTCGGCTTGTTCAACATCGCCGTACCGCTTCAGCTCGGGGCGCGCGACGTCGCCTTCCCGTTCCTGAACGCGCTCAGCTTCTGGCTGTTCTTCATGGGCGCAATGCTGTTCAATATGTCGTTCGTCATCGGCGGTTCGGCCGATTCGGGCTGGCTGGCGTATCCGCCGCTGTCGGAGATGTCGCATAGCCCGGGCGTCGGGCAAGATTTTTACATCTGGGGCATTCAGATTTCCGGTATCGGCTCGCTCATGACGGGTATTAACTTTATTGTAACCATCATCAAGATGCGCGCACCGGGCATGACCTGGTCGAAGGTGCCGATGTTTACATGGTCCGTCCTGTCGAGCTGCATCACGATCATCATCGCCTTCCCGGTGCTGACGGTTACGCTGGCGCTGCTGTTCCTCGACCGCTATCTCGGGGCGCACTTCTTCACGATGGACGGCGGCGGCAACTCGATGATGTATATCAACATGATCTGGATGTGGGGTCACCCGGAAGTGTACATCGTCGTTCTGCCGGCGTTCGGGATCTTCTCCGAGATCGTATCCACGTTCTCCAAGAAGCGTCTGTTCGGTTATGCGTCGATGGTGTTCGCGATGATGAGCATTTCGGTCATGTCGTATTTCACCTGGCTTCACCACTTCTTCACGATGGGCTCGGGCGCTAACGTCAACTTATTCTTTGCGATAACGACGATGATTATTGCGATTCCGACCGGTGTGAAAATTTTCAACTGGCTGTTCACGATGTTCCGCGGCCGGATTTCGTTCTCGACGCCGATGCTGTGGACGATCGCTTTCATTCCGTGCTTCGTTGTCGGCGGGATGACGGGTGTGATGCTGTCGGTTGCGCCGGCGGACTTCCAGTTCCACAACTCGTACTTCCTGATCGCGCACTTCCATCAGGTGCTGATCGGCGGCGTGGTCTTCGGCTACTTCGCAGGTCTTTACTACTGGTGGCCGAAAATGTTCGGCTTCAAGCTGAACGAGAAGATCGGCAAATGGGCGTTCTGGATTTGGAACATCGGCTTTTACGTATGCTTTATGCCGCAGTACTTCCTCGGCCTCGACGGCATGACGCGCCGCGTCAGCTCGTACGGCTGGGATAAAGGCTGGTGGGAGCTGAACTTCACGTCGACGATCGGCGGCTTCCTGATGGGTCTCGGCTTTATTTTCCAAGTGTGGCAAATCGCTCACAGCATTAAGTTCATGGAGAAGGACACAACCGGCGATCCTTGGAACGGACGTACGCTGGAATGGTCGATTCCTTCCCCGGCGCCGCTGTACAACTTTGCAACAACACCGGTGGTGACCGATCGCGACGACTGGTGGGAAGAGAAGGAGCGCATCGCAGCGGGCCAAGCGCCAAAGCCGAAGCCGGCTCTGGAGCCGATTCATATGCCGCGCAACTCGGCGCTGCCGTTCCTGCAGTCGATATGCTGGTTCCTGGTCGGATTCGGCCTTGTGTTCCACTGGCTGTGGATCGCGATTCCGGGCCTCATCGGGGTGTTCGCGACGATGCTGGCGCATTCGTTCAATTACAATACGGATTACTATATTCCTGTCGATGAAATCGAACGCACGGAAGCTGCGGCAAGGAGGGCAATATAATGGCTCATTCCGCTAATCATTTGGGGACGCATGCTGCGGCGGCGCATGGAGCCGGTCATGACGGGCACGACGGCCATCATGATCTGGAGGAGATGCGCAAGTTCGGATTTTGGATATTCCTGATTACCGACGTCATCTTGTTCTCCGCGCTGTTCGCTGTCTATATCGTTTTGCACGGAAATACGGCCGGCGGTCCGGGGATGAAGGATATCATCGAGATGCCGGGAATTATTGCGGAGACGTTCATCCTGCTGACGAGCTCGTTCACGAGCGGGCTCGCGGTGCTGATGATGAACCGCGGCAGCAAGGGCGGGCTGATCGGCTGGCTGATCGTGACGATCGCGCTGGGCGCCTGCTTTATCGGGCTCGAGGTGGCCGAATTCGCCAAGCTGATTCACGAGGGTCATACGATCTCGACCAGCGCGTTCTTCTCGGCGTTCTTCACGCTCGTCGGCACGCACGGTTTGCACGTTTCGCTCGGCATTTGCTGGATTACGGCGGTTATTTTCCAGCTGGCGCGCCACGGCATTACGCCGGTAACGCAGCGCAAGGTTCATATTACAAGCTTGTATTGGCACTTTCTTGATGCGGTGTGGATCTTCGTGTTCACGATCGTTTACCTGATGGGGGTGATGTGAGATGGCGCAAGCTAACAACGGCACACACGGCGGTCATGGGCATGGTGCGCATGGTCATGGCGGACATGGCAACGGCGACGGCCAAGGGCACGGCTCGGTGAAGGAGTATGTCATCGGCTTCGCTCTCTCGATCATCCTGACGATTATCCCGCTGATGATCGTGTTGAACGGCTGGATGAAGGGGGCGGCAGCCGCCGCCGTCCTGCTCGGCTGCGCGGCGCTGCAGTTCGCCGTACAGCTTCTGTTCTTCATGCATTTGCGTGAGGAGAAGGGGCCGCGGTACAACCTGATGACGCTGATCCTCGGCATCGTGGTCGCGCTCACCGTCGTCATCGGCTCGATTTGGATTATGTCGAACAATCCGATGTATTGATGGGAAGTGAAGATAGCCGTCTCCCGGTTTTGCTGCCGGGGGGCGGCTTTTTTAGTGGTTAGGACATATGTGAGGTTAAATTTGGGTGTAAGTTATGAAATATCGTACTCGCTTCCGTGAGGTAGCGGATCCGAACGATCTCTTGGATTTACGTATGCGGTACCGTTCATCCTGGCGTCATGTGAGACGCTCCATACTGCTCATTTCAGAGCAGTCTTATGTCTAGTTGTTTGTTTGTGAGCAAAAATCCATGTAAATGTACAGGAATCTTTACCCTACCTGGGACGTGTAGAGCATATGCCTGCTAATGTGCAGGAATCTGTGCGGGTTAAGCCTTTGCCGGGCTGTTTTTATCGAAAAGAATGTAAAATCCCAGTAATCGAACCGTGGAGTAGCAGCCTGACTCAGGTTCCTGCACTTTTGCAGGCATTCTTCTACAAACGACTCCGTGCTGAAGTCTGGTTCGTATAGCGAAGGTATTTTTCCTCGTTAGGCCGGTAAATGTTGCTCACCCATTCCCGATATCATCCTAATCTTGATTAAGAGATGAAGACGAGCCTGCTGCGATCATATTGACATATTCGCGGGAGAGGCTCATGAACCGCTTCATCGCGTAGGTTAAATATTTTTCCTTGCGCCAGATCATGGCCAAATTCCATGGGATGACGGGCTCGACGAGAGTCACGGTGCGGACGCGGGGATTGACGATTTTGTTGCAAATCGCCCCCGGCATAATGCTGACGCCCAGGTTCTCGGCAACCATCTCGGCGAGAAGATCCCAATGGCTGCTCTCATACAAAATCTTCGGGTCAAAGCCCTGCTGCTGGCATGCCTTCATGACGTGCTCCCGCACCGCAAACCCCCGCGGAAACATGATGAACGGGTCTGCACGAAGCTCGTTTAATCCGATCTCGGTACGGTCGGAAAGCGGGTGGGCGACGTGCAGGGTAACGGCCAGCTTTTCCTCAATTAACGGCATAACCCCGAACTCCGTTTCGTCCACCGGGGCGACCACAACGCCCAGATCGATCTCTCCTTCGGAGATGAGCAGCTCGATCTTCTTGGCGCCTTCCTCGAAAATTTGAAATTCAATATTCGGATACAGTCTGTGAAACTCGGCGAAAACACGCGGGAAAAATACGGTGGAGACGACGGGAGGCAGTCCGAGCTTCATACGGCCCGTCTTCAGCTCCGATACATCGGCCAGCTTCACGTACAAATCGTCCACAGCCTGGAGAATCGTCTGGATTTGCGGCATGGCCGCGGCTCCGCTGTCCGTCAGCTTCACGGCTTTGCTCGAGCGGTCGAACAGGTCGACGCCGAGCTCGTCCTCCAGGCTCTTGATGATCTTGCTCAAGGTAGGCTGGGTCAGATGCAGCGTCTCGGCGGCCTTCGTGACGTTGCGCTGCTTGGCCACTTCCAGCACATATCGCAAATTTCTGACTTCCACATGCATGGCTCCTTTTATGACAAGACGGTCCATAACTTTTTAGCATGATTGGTATGCAAGGATTGAATTTTACGAATGCGCGGGGTCCGTTGTACACTGACTCATGAAAGCGCTAGCAATGGACGTGCCAAATCTGTACAACAAATCCATTATATCAAACAGCAAAGGGGAATTGTACGATGGTCATCCAAGTGATTGCCATATTTTTGGCGCTGGGCTTGCTCATGGTTTTCGCCTACCGGGGTTTTCCGGTCGTGATTTTCGCGCCGATCTTCGTACTGGTTGCCGTAGCGATCTCGGGCCAGGCGCTGCTGCCGAGCTATTCCGAGACGTACATGACGAATGCGGCCAACTATATTAAGACGTATTTTCCGATTTTCCTGTTAGGCGCAGTCTTCGGCAAAATGATGGAGATGAGCGGGGCGGCGTCCTCGATCGCGCAATCGATCGTCAAGGCGCTAGGCTCCAAGAGGGCCATACTGTCCGTCGTGCTTGCTTGCGCGGTGCTCACTTACGGCGGCGTGTCGCTGTTCGTTGTCGCTTTCGCGGTGTATCCGTTCGCTGCGGCCATCTTCCGGGAGGCCGACATTCCGAAGCGGCTCATTCCCGGCACGATCGCGCTTGGCGCGTTTACGTTCACGATGGATGCGTTCCCCGGAACGCCGCAAATTCAAAATATTATTCCGACAGCCTACTTCGGAACGGATGCTTACGCAGCCCCTGCCGTTGGAATTGTAAGCGGTTTAATCGTGCTGATCGGCGGGTTGCTGTGGCTCGAACGCAGGCGCAAGCAGGCGGCGGATGCCGGTGAGGACTACGGCCACAATCACAAGAACGAGCCGGAAGCGGACACCGATCAAAAGTTTCCGCCGCTCTGGCTGTCGCTGCTGCCGCTTGTGCTCGTGCTTGTGTTTAACTATTTGTTCAGCCGCGGCGCCTTCCCTGTGGCTCAGTGGTACAGCGCCGAGACGCTGCAGTCGTTCAAGATCGCGAGCGTGAGCACGGTGGCCTCCTCGTGGGCGCTCATTCTGGCGCTGTGCATCGGCATAATTGCGGCAGGCTGCATCAATTTCCGGGTCGTCCGGCATAAGCTGGCGGTCGGCTTGACGGCGGCGGCGATGGGCTCGCTGCTGGCGATTTTCAATACGGCCTCCGAGGTCGGCTTCGGTAACGTCGTAAAGACGCTCCCGGGCTTCAAGCTCGTTCAAGATTGGGTGCTCGGCGCCAACGTGCATCCGCTCATTTCGGAGGCGCTGTCGGTGAACATTCTGGCGGGGATTACCGGTTCGGCATCCGGCGGCTTGTCGATTGCAATGGATGTCATGGGCAAGCAGTACCTCGCTGCAGCCCAGGCGGCCGGCATCAGCCCGGAGCTGCTGCACCGGATCGCCTCGATGGCTTCGGGCGGGATGGATACGCTGCCGCACAACGGCGCGGTCATTACGCTGCTGGGCATTACGGGGCTGACGCATAAACAATCTTACAAGGACATTTTCGCCATTACGATCTTGAAAACGTTAACGGTCGTCGTGGTCGCGATCGTATTATCCTTATTTTAATCGTCAGGGGAGGTTGTCGGCGTGAGCAAACGTCTTCTGGAGCAGAAAGTCGCTCTCATCACCGGAGCCGGCAGCGGCATTGGACTGCAGCTGGCCCGCAGCTTCGTGCAGGAGGGGGCGGCGGTTGTCGTCGCGGATATTAATTTGGAGAAAGCTCAGGACGCTGCGGAGGAGCTTCGCAATGAAGGCGGCGCAGCGATAGGGGTCGGATGCGATGTCGCGGATGAGGCGCTTTATCGCGAGGCCATCGACAGTGCGGTGGATACGTTCGGCGGCCTGCATATTCTCGTCAACAACGCCGGCCTGCAGCACGTCGCAGCGATAGAAGATTTTCCGGTAGAGAAATTCGACCAGATGCTGAAGGTGATGCTGACCGGCGCTTTCATTGGCATCAAGTATGCGTTCCCGATCATGAAGCGGCAGAAGTACGGGCGAGTCATCAACATGGCTTCCATTAACGGCGTGATCGGCTTTGCCGGCAAGGCCGCTTACAACAGCGCCAAGCACGGTCTGATCGGACTGACGAAGGTAGCCGCGCTGGAAGGGGCGGAGCACGGGATCACCGTTAACGCGCTGTGCCCCGGCTATACCGATACGCCGCTTGTGCGCGGACAGCTGGAGGATTTGGCGCGAACGCGCGGAGTTCCGCTGGAGAGCGTGCTGGAGGAGGTCATCTACCCGCTCGTACCGCAGAAGCGGCTGCTGACCGTCGAGGAAATCGCCGATTACGCGGTGTTGATTGCAAGCGACAAGCTGCGGGGGGTAACCGGCTCCTCGCTGCTGATCGACGGCGGCTACACGGCGCAGTAAGAGTGACATATTAGGGGGAGAAGGCAATGGGGAAAGTGGTCGGTACCGTCCGGGAGGCGGTGCAGGATATCGGCGACGGGGCGACGATTATCGTCGGCGGCTTCGGCCTGTGCGGCATTCCGGAGCATAGCATTGCGGCGCTGCGCGAGAAGGGCAGCAAAGAACTGACCATCGTCAGCAACAATTGCGGCGTCGACGGCTGGGGGCTCGGGATCCTGCTGGAAAATCGCCAAATCCGCAAAATGGTGTCGTCCTACGTGGGCGAGAACAAAACGTTCGAGGCGCAATTTTTGAGCGGTGAGCTGGAGGTCGAGCTGGTGCCGCAGGGGACGCTCGCGGAGCGGATTCGTGCCGGGGGCGCGGGGATCCCCGGATTTTATACGGCGACCGGAGTAGGAACGGTCATTGCGGAAGGCAAAGAGCATAAAGAGTTCGGCGGGCGCACGTATATGCTGGAGCAGGCGATTGTCGGGGATTTTGCGCTGGTGAAGGCGTGGAAGGCGGATCCGTTCGGCAACCTGGTGTTCCGGAAGACGTCGCGCAACTTCAATCCGCTCGCCGCGGCGGCGGGGCGCATCACGATCGTTGAGGTGGAGGAGCTGGTGCCGCTAGGTGCACTGGACCCGGACGAGATCCATACCCCCGGCATCTATGTACAGCGCATTGTGCTCGGCGGCACCTACGAGAAGCGGATCGAGCGCCGTACGGTAAGGGAGGCGAACGCAGGATGAGCGAGGGCCGGATCAAAATCGTACGCCGCGCCGTGCAGGAGATTCGTGACGGCATGAACGTCAATCTCGGGATCGGCATGCCGACGCAAATCGCCAATTGGATTCCGAAGGAATGGAACGTCATGCTGCAGTCGGAGAACGGGCTTCTCGGGATTGGGCCGTTTCCTGTCGCAGGGGAAGAGGACGCCGACCTGATCAACGCGGGCAAAGAGACGGTCACGGCCGTGCCGGGGGCGTCGTTCTTCGACAGTGCGGAGTCGTTCGCAATGATTCGAGGCGGTCATATTGATCTCGCGATTCTCGGCGGGATGGAGGTTGCGGAGAACGGCGACCTCGCGAATTGGATGATCCCCGGCAAAATGGTCAAAGGCATGGGCGGCGCCATGGACCTCGTCAGCGGTGCGAGGCGCATCGTCGTTATTATGGAGCACGTCAGCAAGAACGGGGAATCGAAGGTGAAGACGAGCTGCACGCTGCCATTAACCGGAAAGGGCGTCGTGCACCGGCTGATTACGGACCTCGCGGTGTTTGACTTCACGCCGGACGGTATGGTGCTCGTTGAGCTGCAGGAAGGCGTTTCGATCGAGGAAGTGCGGCAGAAGACGGAAGCGCGGTTTACGGTGAGTCCGGATGTCGGAGGGGATGAACAATGAGCAGGGAGGCAGTGATTGTCAGCGCCGTGCGAACGGCGATCGGCTCCTTTCAGGGAACGCTGGCGGGCATTTCGGCCACGCAGCTTGGCGGGCTCGTCATCCGCGAAGCGCTTGGCCGGGCGGGAATCAGCGAGAACAGCATCGACGAAGTGATTATGGGCAACGTGCTGTCGGCGGGCTTGGGGCAAAATCCGGCACGCCAAGCTTGGCTCGCCGGCGAAGGCTACCCGAACACCGTCCCGGCCACAACGATCAATAAGGTGTGCGGCTCGGGCCTCAAGGCCGTCATGCTGGCGGCGCAGTCCGTTCGTCTGGGAGACAGCGACGTTGTGGTGGCAGGCGGTATGGAAAGCATGAGCCGGGCTCCGTATTTGCTGGAAGGCGCGCGGTCCGGGCTGCGAATGGGCGACGCCGGGCTGGTCGACTCGATGATCCGCGACGGCTTGTGGTGTGCGTCGTGTGACATTCATATGGGGATTACGGCGGAAAATATCGCCCGGAGCTACGGCATTTCCCGCGAGGAGCAGGATCGCTTCGCGGCGTGGAGCCAGCGGAAGGCGGAGCAGGCGATGGCCGAGGACCGGTTCCGGGAGGAGATCGTGCCGGTTCTCATTCCGCAGAAGAAAGGGGATCCGGTCGTGTTTGACCGCGATGAGTTCCCCAGAGCCGGGACGACGGCAGAGACACTGGGCAAGCTGCGGCCGGCTTTTGCGAAGGACGGCACCGTCACGGCGGGCAACGCTTCCGGCATTAATGACGGTGCGGCAGCCGTTGTCGTCATGTCGGCGGACAAGGCCGAGTCGCTCGGGCTGAAGCCGCTGGCGTACATCCGCGGCTATGCAAGCGCGGCGCTGGATCCGTCGGTCATGGGGCTGGCTCCGATCGAAGCGACGCGCAAGCTGCTGCGGCAAACGGGCCTGGGCGTGGAGGAGATCGACTTGTTCGAGCTGAACGAAGCGTTTGCGGCGCAGGCGATCGCCGTCGGCCGGGACTTGGGCGTGCCCGACGAGCGGCTGAACGTGAACGGTGGAGCGATCGCGCTCGGCCACCCGATCGGCGCCAGCGGGGCCCGGGTGCTCGTGACGCTGCTGCATGAGCTGGGCCGGCGCGGAGGCCGCTATGGCGTTGCCTCGCTGTGCATCGGCGGCGGGCAAGGCGTTTCGATGCTGGTGGAGCGGGTATAATTGGAGCTTTGCGCTTTTGCGGGGCTGTCCCGGAAGTAGATGAATCTACTTGGGGACAGCTTCTTTGTGCAAGTGAGCGGAGACTTCTTTATTCACCAGCCATATTCCGAAGGAAACAAGAACAAGGGCGATGATGTTCTTGATCTCCCAAATCGTATCCCCCAAGTAAATCGACGACAGCGCGGTTCCGAAGACGGGAACCAGGAAGTTATACACCGATACGCGCCCGACCTTAAAGCAGTAAAGCAAGTCCGGCAAGTGTAAAGCGGTATCCGGCAAAGACGAACTTGGAGGGGATGTCTTCCGGCGAAATGTCAAATAAGAGAAACCCGATTTTAATGGCCGGATAAGAGCTTCCCCAGAACAGACAACAAACTGCAGCAATAATTGCTACGAATTTTACGTTGGTATACCATGATTTGTCCTTCAAAATAGCCGCTTCCTTTTCTCTTATCTTCTTGCTGCGCGAAGCTTAGCGTTATTAACAATATCATGGCTAATTATTTTCTGTACTACGTTTGTTGCTTAACTATTGACGTATCTTGCCATCATTCAACCATCGTATCGACGCGTTCCCTACGTCCTCCACCCTCTGTAACCGGTTTGTAACCGCAGTCATGTTTACTAAATACAAACAGGCTGAAGGTGGGACCAGGATGAACGAGCGATGGAGGAAGAGCGAACTGCGGGCGGCCGGAGACCGCTGCCTGGCGGCCGGCCGCTTGAATAGAGGCGCGGCAAAGCTTGCCGATGCACGGAGGTGCCCGGGTCTAAGGCACAACGCCCGGGGAGGTGAGTCTGCATGAACGGGATCGTGAACTGGTGGGACCAGCGCTGCATCTTAAGCGCCGACCGGACCGCCGTCATCGACGCCGACAGCGGCGAGCGCTGGACGTATGCCCGGCTGAACGAGCGGGTTCGCCGTCTTGCCGCACTTCTCCAATCCATGGGCATCCGGCGCGGCGACCGGCTTGCCCTGCTTGCGCCGAATGACGTTGCCTACTTCGAATGGCTGTTCGCCTGCGCGAAGCTGGGAGCCGTGCTCGTACCGCTTAACTGGCGGCTCGCGAAGACGGAGCTGGACTACATTCTGGGCGATTGCCAGCCGAGGCTGATCGGGTATCACGATTGCTTTGCCGGGCTTGCGCATAGGTTAAAGTATCCGGCTATTTCGGTAAAGGTAGCGGTACAGCACGACGTCACGGCGGAAACCGTCAACGAGACGGCCGCCTATGCCGCCGAACTGCCGGCTCCGCAGCGGCAAAAGGACCTCTCTCCCGACGACCCGTACCTCATCATTTACACCGGCGGTACGACGGGAATGCCGAAGGGAGTCGTGCTCAGCCACGGCTCGGTGTTCTGGAACGCCGCCAACACGGTTGTGACCTGGCAGCTGAGCGAAGCGGACGTGACTCCGACGTATATGCCGATGTTTCACACGGGCGGCATGAACGCGTTGTCGCTGCCGGTGCTGCATGCAGGCGGTACGGTTGTCGTTGTGAAGGATTTTCAGCCGAAGCTAGCGATTGAGCTGCTGAACCGCGAGAAATGCACCATCGCGCTGCTCGTGCCTACGATGTACCACATGCTGGTACAGTCGGAGCATTTTGCCGCCGCTTCGTTTCCCGCCATGCATACGTTTGTATCCGGAGGGGCGCCTTGTCCGCTTCCTTTGTATGAAGCATTCGAAGCGAAGGGCCTGGCGTTTAAGGAAGGCTACGGGCTGACGGAGGCGGGGCCGAACAATTTTTACATTCATCCTTCGGAGGCGGCGCGCAAGCGGGGGTCCGTCGGCCGTCCGATGCTCTATAACGAGGTGAGGCTGGCGGATGATCAAGGACGCGAGGTGCCTGTCGGCGAGGTCGGCGAAATTTGGCTGCGCGGCGGTCATCTGTTTCATTCGTATTGGAATCGGCCGGACGAAACGCAGGAGGCTATGCACGAGGAAGGCTGGCTGAAGACGGGCGACCTGGGGCGGCGCGACACGGACGGCTGCTATTATATCGTCGGCCGCAAGAAAGATATGATCATTACCGGGGGAGAAAATGTTTATCCGCTCGAAGTGGAGCACCGGCTTCGGCAGCATCCTGCCGTTGCCGACGCAGCGGTGGTCGGTGTGCCCGACCCGAAATGGGGCGAGGCGGTGTCGGCGGCCGTCGCGCTCCTGCCGGGCGCGAAGGTGACGGAAGAGGAGCTTAAAGCGTATTGCGCGCAATCGCTCGGCAAATACAAGGTGCCCAAGCGGTTTCTGTTCCTGGAGAAGCTGCCGGCAACTCCCGTCGGTAAGATCGACAAGAAACAAATCGTTGCGTTCATGCTACAATAGTTGGTAAAACTAACGTTCCTTTCCGCAGAGAGGAGAACGACCATGAAAGCAGGCACTGTGCTCAAGACGAAGCTGACGCCGCCGCAAGCCAAGAAGAAAATATTGCGCCGGGCGTCGCTGGCGAGGAAGCTAAAGCGGATCGGCGAGCATCCGCTCACGCTGGTACAGTCGGGTCCGGGCTTCGGCAAGAGCACGGCCGTTGCGGCGCATTTGCGCGACAGCGCTGCGGGCGTCTGCTGGTATACGATCGGTGCTAGGGACGATGACCTGTACCCCTTTATGACCTATATCGTGCATGCCGTTCGCGAGCGGCATCCTCAGTTCGGCATGGAGCTGCTCGGTTATCTCGGCCAGGGCGAGCATTATGTGCGGGAGAAGGAGCTGTATTTGCTGTTCGATTCCTTCTTGAACGAGCTCGCTTCGATCGAGGAGGAGGTTATCTGCGTGCTGGACGATTATCATCTTGTCGAGCATGTCGAGACGATCGATCAGTTTCTGCAATATTGGCTGCAGCATATGCCGGCCGCCGTGCACCTCGTGCTGCTCAGCCGCACGCGTCCGGAGTGGGCCGGGCTGACCGCGATGCGGGTGAGAGGCGAGCTGCTGGAGCTGACGGAGGCGGATTTGGCGTTCAGCGAGGAAGAGATTGAGGTGCTGTTCACCGACTGCTACGAATATCCGATCTCGGCCGAGGAGGCGCAGCACATTTACCGGACGACGGAAGGGTGGGCGATTGCCGTTCAGTTAATTTGGCAGCGCTTACTTCTGACGGGCAGCGATCTTAAGGCCGTTCTGTCGGACCCTGCGTTAACGATGGAGGAGTTGTTCCGCTTTCTGGTGCAGGAGGTGTTTCAGAAGCAGACGCCGGATATTCGCCGGTTTCTGATGCAGTCCAGCATTCTGGAGGAGCTGACCGCCGACGCCTGCGACCGGGTGCTGGAGCGCAGCGATTCCCGCCCGCTGCTGGCGAAGCTGTGCAGTCAGAGCTTGTTTCTATTTCATCTCGGGGGCGGCCACTACCGGTATCACGCGCTGTTTCGCAATTTCCTGTACAGCCGGCTGAACGCCGAGCCTGACGCGTACCGGCAGCTGCTGCGCCGGGCGGCCGTCTATTATGAGTCAGTGCAGCTATATCGTGCAGCGCTGGATTGTTTATCCGCGGCCGAAGAGCCGATGGCGGCGGGGCGGCTGCTGGAGCGCTGCGGAGCGGCGCTCATCGAACGGGGCCAGCTGGAGACGATGCTGGATTGGCTGCGCCGCTTGCCGGACGACGTGAAGGACGGCTGTTACCGGCTCCGAACGTATGAGGGCGAGGTGTACCGGTATCGCTGCCTGTACGAAAAGGCGCTGTCCGCCTATGCGCTGAGCGAGAGGCTTGCGGCGCAGGCCGGGGACGGCCTGGGACGCGCTCTTGCGCTTGAAGGGCAGGCGCGGGTGTATCTGGATACGATCCAGCCGGGCCTGGCCGGTGCGTATTTGCAGCAGGCGATTGAGCTGCTCGAAGCGGTAAAGCAGCCGCACTCACCGGGCCGCCCCCGATCCCCGTACAGCGACAGCGTCAGCCCCGGCGAGCTGCTAACCCGCTTGTACGGCCTCATGGCGGAGAATCTCGTCAACTCCGGCCGTGCTGCAGCCGCCGAGGCTTGGTTTGCAAAGAGCCGGGGCCGGCGCGAGACGGGACCGGAGGATCAGCTGGAGGTGCGGCTCCATCTGCGGACCGGGCGGCTGAAGCATGCCAAGCGGCTGGCGGAGCGTATGCTGCATGAGGCAAGGACCCAGGGCGCGTCATCGCGCGCATCCTCGCCCGCGCCCTTGAGCGCCTCCCCGCTGCCCCGCTCGCACCGCGAGCTCGAGCTGCTGCTGGCGCTGATCGAGGCGATGCTCGGACGGCCGGAGCCTGCCAAGCAGCTGGCTGAAGCCGGCATGCTGCTCGGCATTCGGCTGAACGCGCCGTTCGTGGAGGCCGTCGGCTGGATGCGGATGGGCCACTCCGCGCAGCTGCTGCCGAAGTACGATCCGGAAGTGGCCGTGCGATGCTATCAAGCGGCGCAGGAGATTATGGAACGGCTCGACGTACCGCGCGGCAAGGCGGAGCCGCTGATGGGGCTATGCCTGCTTTACGGGCGGGAGGGCGCCTACGAGCTTGCCGTTCAGTACGGCGAGGAAGCGCTGGAAGCAACGCTCCGCGTGGAAGACGAGTGGCTGTCCGGCTATATTCGCATAGCGCTGGGCATCGCCGCGTTTCATGCCGAGCGCTGGCAGGAAGCGGATGCCGTATTCTCGGGCTGCGGGGAGCTGTTTCTGCGCTGCGGGGACAGCTACGGCGTCAGCGCGGCGCTGCTCTGGCAGGCGATGCTCGCTTACCGGCTGGAGCAGGACGACCGGTTCCGCAGCGTCATGGAACGGCTGCTGCAGATGCTGCAGAACGGCGGCTATGACGAGCTGATTCAGAAGCGGACGCTGTTCGGTCCCCGCGACGTGCAGCAGCTTGCGCCGCTGCTCATCGAGGCGCAGAAGCTGCGGCTTGAGAGCGGTTATGTGTCCATGCTGCTGACGGGTCTCGGCATGGAGCACATGACGTATCATCCGGGCTACACGCTTCGGATTGAGACGCTGGGCGGCTTCCGGGTATGGCTTGGCGAGCGCGAGCTGGAGGAGAAAGACTGGCAGCGCGGCAAAGCGAAGGAGCTGTTCCAGCTGCTTGTCGTGAAGCGCCAGCACTTGCTGCCGAAGGAGGAGCTGCTGGCCGCGCTGTACCCGGACGCGGACGAGAAGGGCGCCGCCCGCGACTTCAAGGTGGCGCTCAATGCGCTGAATATGGCGCTCGAGCCGCACCGCCGGGCGCGGTCCAGCCCGTTCTTCATCCAGCGGCACGGCTCCTCCTACGGGCTGAACCTCGCCGCAGGCTTTGAGCTCGACGCCGTCGAGTTCGAGAGCCGCGTCAAGGCCGGGCTGGAGGAGCCGGACGGCGGCAAGGCGCGGGGGCTGCTGGAGCGCGGACTGGAGCTGTACCGGGGCGATTACATGCCGGACCGGCGCTATGAGGATTGGTGCATCGAGGAGCGGGAGCGCTTATCGGTGCTGTATTTGCGCGGGGCGGAGCGGCTTGCGAAGCTTCTGGTGCAGGCGGGGGAGTGGGACCGGGCCATCCGCTGGTGCGAATCGATCGTGCAGAAGGATTCGTGCTGGGAGGAGGCGTACCGGCTGCTTATGCTTTGCCATCTGAGACAGGGCAGCCGCAGTCAGGCCTCGCGCTGGTATCAGAAGTGCTGCCAGGCGCTGGAGCGGGAAATGGGCGTCGAGCCGATGAGCGCGACCAGGGAGCTGTACGTGAAGCTTCTGGATGCGGATGTAACTCATTTGTAACCGCTGTCTTATACGATGAAGGCATTCCGATCCTGAGGGGGAGTTCGTTCCATGGTCAAGAAACTGGCAGTACGAACGGCAGGTATGGCGCTGTTGACGTTATCGCTGGTGCTGGTAACGGCATGCGGCGGCGCAGGCGGCACGGGCAGTGCAAGCGGCTCGGGCAGCGCAGGCGGCGACAGCGGCAGCGGCGGAAGCACAAGCACAAACAACGGCGCTAGCACGAACAGCAGCGGTGCTGCCAAGCCGTCCGGCAACACCGCAGCCGCAGGCAAGACGCCGATCAAGATCGGCGTGCTCGCCTCGATGACCGGCGCGCTCGAAAGCTACGGCAAGCAAACGAGCTGGGGCTTCGAAATGGGCATCGACTACGCGACGAAAGGAACGAAGGAGCTGAACGGCCGTCCGATCCAGATTATCGTCGAAGATACCGAGACGAAGCCCGACGTCGCCGTGCAGAAGGCAACGAAGCTGCTCGAGAAAGACAAGGTCGACTTCCTGGTCGGCTCCTCCTCGTCCGGCGACACGCTGGCCGTTCTCCCGCTGGCTGAAGAGAACAAGAAAATTATGGTCGTCGAGCCGGCCGTTGCCGACAGCATCACCGGCGCGAACTGGAACAAATATGTGTTCCGCACGGCGCGCAACTCCTCGCAGGATGCGGTGGCCGGAGCGGCGGCGATCGCGAAGCAGGGCGTGAAGATCGCTACGCTCGCTCCTGACAGCGCTTTCGGGCGCGACGGTATCAGCGCCTTCAAGTCAGCCGCTGCGAAGCTGGGCGCAACGATTACGACCGAGCAGTACCCGGCGGCGGCTGCAACCGATTTTACGGCGAATATCCAGAAAATAATCGAGTCCAAGCCGGATTACCTGTTCGTCGTATGGGCCGGTGCGAACACGCCTTGGAAGCAGCTTCAGGATATGAAGGTGCAGGACAAAGGCATCAAGATTTCCACAGGCGCCCCCGATATCGCCGCGCTGAAGACGATGAACGATCTGATCGGCATGGAAGGCTTCTCGGTGTATTACAACAGCCTGCCCAATAACGATGTCAACCAATGGCTTGTCGAAGAAAACAAGAAGCGGTTCAACGGAGAGCTTCCCGATCTGTTTACGCCGGGCGGCATGTCGGCGGCGATCGCCATTACGGAAGCGATCAAGAAGACGGGCGGCGATCTGAACGCCGATAAGCTGATCCAGGCGATGGAGGGCATGAGCTTCGAGACGCCGAAGGGGACGATGACGTTCCGGGCCGAGGATCATCAAGCTCTGCAGACGATGTACGCAATTAAGCTGGTGAAGAAGGAGGGGGTCGACCATCCGGTGCCGGAGCTGATTCGCGAGCTGAAGCCGGAGGAAACCGCACCGCCGATTCTCAACAAAAAATAAGCTCGAGGGAGCGCTGTGCATATGAAGCCGATACTCGAAACCCGCGACCTAACGGTTGCGTTCGGCGGACATACGGCGGTGAACGGGGTGGAGCTGACGGTTCCGCCCTGTCATTTCAAATCCATTATCGGTCCGAACGGAGCGGGGAAGACGACGCTGTTCAACCTGCTGAGCGGCCAGCTGAAGCCGACGCGCGGTGAAGTATGGTTCAAGGGCGAGAACATTACGAATATGCCGCCGCATCTGCGCACCCGGCGCGGCTTAGGCCGGTCGTTCCAGATTACAAACGTGTTCCCCAACCTCACCGTGCTGGAAAATGTCCGCCTCGCCGTTCAATCCAGAGAGTCCATCCGGTTCCATCTCTTCCGCCATTTCTCCGCTTACCGCAGGCTGCTGGATGAGGCGTACGCCTTGCTGGACACGGTGCTGCTGGCGGATAAGGCGGACTCCCCGGCATGTCTATTGGCACACGGGGAGAAGCGCAAGCTGGAGATCGCCATGCTGCTGGCGCTAGATGCCGAGCTGCTGTTACTCGACGAGCCGACGGCGGGCATCTCCATTGAAGAGGTGCCGGCGATCCTGGAGGTCATTCAGGCGATCCGCGACCGGCGCGACCGGTCGATCGTGCTGATCGAGCACAAGATGGAGATGGTGCTGCATCTGTCGGATTCGCTCACCGTGCTGTTCAACGGGCGGCTGCTGGCGGACGGAACGCCGGAGGAGATCATGCGCAGCGAGCAGGTGCAATCCGCTTACCTGGGAGGCTTGTACGATGATGCTTCTTAATGTCGAGGGGATTGAAACGTATATCGGACAATATCATATCCTGCAGGGCGTCAGCTTTAGCGTTGCGCCAGGCGAAATTACGGTGCTGTTCGGCCGCAACGGCGCAGGGAAGACGACGACGCTGCGCTCGATCATGGGCCTTACCCCGATCTCGGGCGGCCGCATCACGTTCCGCGGTGAACAGATCGGCACACTGCCGACGTATGCCGTCGCCCGCAAAGGGATCGGCTACGTGCCGGAGGATCAAGGACTGTTTCCCGATCTGACCATCGAGGAGAATCTCCGGCTGGCGATGCCGGCTGCGAGGAACGAGGCCGCATTGGAGCGGCGGGAGTGGATTCTCGAGCTGTTCCCCGACCTGAAGACGTTCTGGACCCGCAAGAGCGGTCACCTCAGCGGCGGCCAGAAGCAGATGCTGGCGATCGCCCGGGCCTATGTAGGGGACAATGAGCTGCTCTTGATCGACGAGCCGAGCAAGGGGCTGGCGCCCATCATGGTAGAGAAGGTCATGCAGTCGATCGAGCAAATCAAGAAGAAGACGACGGTGCTGCTGGTCGAGCAAAATTATTTTATGGCCAGTACGATCGGCGACCGCTATTTTATCGTGGATGAGGGCCGTGTCGTGACGGGCGGGCCCATGAAGCAGCTCAAGGAAGACCCGGATACGCGCAAGCGGTACCTGGGCATCGCGTAGGGAGGGGGCCAAGGCACCTTGGATACGATCGCAAGTCTAGTGATCAACGGCCTGGCGACCGGCATGCTCATCTTCCTGCTGGCGGCAGGGCTTACGCTCATTTTCGGTCTCATGGACGTCTTGAACTTCGGGCACGGCGGACTGTTTGCTTGGGGAGCTTATGCCGGCGTATGGATCTACACGTCGACCGGCAGCTTCCTCGCCGGGGTCATCGGCGCCGTTATCATCGGCGCGGGCCTCGGCTATGTGATGGAGCGGGTCGTGATTCGGCCGGTGTACGGCAGCCATGTGCAGCAAATTCTCGTAACGCTCGGCGTCATGCTGGTGCTTAGCGAGCTGCTGAAGGTGTTCTGGGGGCCGAATCCGATCAGCGCCCCGGTTCCGGGTATGCTTGACGGGAGCTGGAGCGTCGGGAATGTGATTTTGATCAAATACCGGCTCTTCATCATTGCGGTCGGCGTACTCGCGCTGATCGGGCTGCAGCTGCTGATGAACCGCTCGCGGCTTGGGCTTATCGTTCGTGCGGGCGTGCAAAACAAAGAGATGGTGCAGGCGCTCGGCATTCCGATTCACCGCGTATTCACGCTCGTGTTTATGCTCGGAGCCGGCATGGCTGCGCTCGGCGGGGCGCTGCTGGCGCCGTATTCGGGGATCGTGTTCGCCGAGATGGGGATGCAGTTCGCGATACTGGCGTTCATCGTCGTCGTGATCGGCGGCATGGGCAGCATTCGCGGCTCGGCCTTCGCCTCGGTGCTGGTCGGCCTGTCCGGCTCTCTGATGGCTTACTATATGCCGGATTTGTCTCTGGCGGTCAACATGCTGCTGATGCTCGCCGTCCTGCTGGTGAAGCCGTCCGGACTGCTCGGCGCGAAGGGGTGAGGAGATTATGCTGCGCAAAGCTCCAACAGGGAGAGCTGCAGTGACGCTCTATTGCGGAATCGCTGCCGTGCTGGCGCTGCTGCCGCTGATCAGCGATTCCAAGAGCATGCTGGTGATGCTTACGAAAATTTGCATCTTCGCGATATTTGCCGTCAGCTATGATCTGCTGCTCGGCTTCACGGGCATCGTCTCGTTCGGCCACGCGATGTTCTTCGGCATCGGCGCCTATAGTGTCGGCATCATGATGCATGGCGGCGGGCACACCATCGGCGAACTGCTGCTGGCGGTGCTGATCGGGTTCGTCATATCGGCGGTGGTCAGCTTCGTGATCGGGCTGCTGTCGCTGCGCCTCAAGAGCCATTACTACGCGATGCTGACGCTGGCGTGCGCCGGATTATTCCAGGTTGCGGGGGAGAAATGGCGCACGCTCACCCAGGGCGGCGAAGGGTTCACGTTTCAAATTCCGGATGCGCTGAAGGACCGGCAGCTGTTTTATTGGGTCGTACTCGCGCTGCTGGTCATCGTCTTCTTCGCCATGCGGCGCTTTACGCAAAGTCCGGCAGGGCGGGTGCTGCAAGCAATCCGCGAAAATGAACAGCGGGTGCAGTCGCTCGGCTACAGCATCGTTCCTTATAAGCTGCTGACGAGCGTCGTGGCGGGGATCGCCGCTTCGCTCGCCGGAGCTCTGTATGCGGTGTCGCTGCGCTTCGTGAACACGAGCGTGTTTTCCACCGATGTGACGCTGGAGGCGCTGCTGATGACGATTATCGGAGGTGTCGGTACGCTGTACGGCGGCATCATCGGGGCGGCGATCATGGAGCTGGCGCACAACGGATTGTCGGGTCTGGCCAAGACGTACGCCATCTTCGACCGCTGGATTATTTTCTTCGGCTTGCTCTACATCGTCGTCGTCATGGTATTCCCGCTCGGCATTGCAGGTACGGTGCGTTCTTGGTGGCGGAAGCGGCGGACGATTCCCAGTCCCAGTGAGAGGAAGGTGCAGCGAACATGGCATTAGAATCGGGTCAGGTCGTTTCCTTTGTGCTTCGCTTCAGCCCGTCTCCGTCCCCGGCTCCGGCGGAGGCGGATGCGGAGGATCGGCAGTGGCGCATTCGGATCACTCACGTCCAAGAGCAGGAGGAGACGATGTTCGTGTCGGTGGAGGAAGCGTTCCGTTATATGAAGGAAGCGCTGCGGGCGAGGGGGCTTCGGCATGAATGACGATAAGGGGGCGAGCGGCGCGGCGGCAGTCGGGCTGCTCAGCCTGGCGACATATGTGCCGTCCGCCTTCATGTCGGCCCGGGATATCGCCGAAGCGTCGGGACTGCCGGAGGATGTGGTCGAGCAGAAGCTCGGCATTCGCCGCAAGCCCGTCCCGGGGCCGGACGATCACAGCTGCGAAATGGGCATTCTCGCGGCGCGGCTCGCCATCGGCAAGGCGGGCATCGATCCGGGGGACATCGATCTGGTCATCTATATTGGGGAAGAGCATAAGGAATATCCGGTATGGACGGCGGCGCTGCAGCTCCAGCATGCCGTCGGCGCCGTCAACGCTTGGGCGTTCGACGCGGCGCTGCGCTGCGGGACGACGATTATGGCGCTCAAGGTCGCCAAGAGCTTGATGCTTGCGGACGCCTCGATCCGCACCGTGCTGCTGGCAGGCGGGTATCGCAACGTCGACCTGATCGACTATTCGAATCCTCGCACCCGGTTTATGTACAATCTGGCGGCGGGCGGCGGCGCGATGCTGCTTCGCCGGGGGGTGCCGCAGCATGAGGTGCTGGAGAGCCATCTCATTACGGACGGCTCGTTCGCGCAGGACGTCATCGTCCCGGCCGGCGGCACGAAGCAGCCGCTGACGCCGGAGCTGCTGGCACAGCGGCAGCCGCAGCTGGACGTTCCGGACCCGGAGGCGATGAAGCGGCGGCTCGATCGGACGTCGATGCAGCGGTTCCTGGAGGTTGTCAAGCGGGCCGTCGAGAAGAGCGGCTATCGGCTGGAGGATATCGCGTATTTAGCTATTTTGCATATGAAGCGGTCGGCTCATGATTACATTTTGCGGGAGCTGGGGCTGCGCGAGGAACAGTCGCTCTACCTGCAGGACTACGGCCATATCGGACAGATCGATCAAATTTTGAGCCTGGAGCTGGGGCTTGAGCAAGGCAAAATCAAAGATGGCGACCTCGTCGTGCTCGTCAGCGCCGGTATCGGCTATGCGTGGGGAGCGACGGCGATCCGCTGGGGAGGAAACAAGGGATGACGGCAAAGATCACTTTAAAGCAAGTGCAGCTGCCAAACGGAGAAACGATAGGGTACCGGGAGCGTGAGGGAAGTCCGGACGGGCCGCTGCTCGTGCTCGTACACGGCAACATGAATTCGTCGCAGCACTGGGATTTGCTATTAGAGCAGCTGGATGCGCGGCTGCGCTTACTCGCGGTCGATCTGCCGGGCTTCGGTATTTCATCCTATAATCGGCCGATCTCCGGACTCGGCGACTACGCAGAGCAGCTGGAGCTGTTTGCGGATGCGCTTGGCTTGACATCCTTCTCGCTGATCGGCTGGTCGATGGGAGGCGGTGTTGTGATGCAATACGCCGCCGACCACCCGGAGCGGGTGGAGAGGCTCATCCTGCTGTCGTCCGTCTCGACGCGCGGCTATCCGTTCTTCGCGGACGGGGCCGACGGTCAGCCGGACCTGTCACGGCGGCTTCGGACGGCGGAGGAGGCGCGCGCGCTGTCTCGTACCCGGATGATCGACGGTGCGGCAGAGCGCAGAGACCGTGAATTCATGCGCTGGCTGTTCGATGCTGCGGTCTACAATGTCGGTAAGCCGCCTGCCGAGCGGTACGAGACGTATATCGACGATATTTTGACGCAGCGAAATTTAGCCGATATCTATCACGCTTTGAACACGTTTAACATCAGCGGGACGGACCATGACGCTGCGCCCGGCAGCGGTGATGTCGACCGCATTCAAGCGCCGGTGCTTGTTATTTGGGGGAAACAGGACTTGGTCATTCAGGAATGGATGACGCGCGAGCTGGTGAACGACCTCGGGCCGCGGGCAACGCTAGTCGAGCTGGAAGCGTGCGGCCATTCGGCGCTTGTCGATGCGCTGCCGGCACTAACGAGCGAGGTGGAGCGGTTCGTGCTGGGCGGCGGCAAGTCCGCGGCAGAGGAAGTGTCGGCATGAGACTGGCAGGCAAAATCGCGCTCATCACCGGCGGCGCCGGAGGCATCGGCCGGGAAACGGGGCTGCTGTTCGTGCGGGAAGGGGCTTGCGTAGCGCTGGCCGATTTCGACGAGGGCGCCGGGCACGCTGCGCTGGCGGAGCTTGCGGCTGCGGCCGACGACGCTGCCGAACGAGTGCAATTCGTGAAGGTCGACGTATCCGATCCGGCTTCCGTAGAAGCGATGGTGGAGGCCGTGATCGCCCGCTTCGGCACGCTGGATATCCTGATCAACAATGCCGGCATCACCCGCGACAGCATGCTGAGCCGAATGACGCTCGACCAGTGGCATAACGTCATCGATGTGAACCTGAGCGGGGTATTTTACTGCACGAAATATGCCGCTCCCTACTTGGTAGCGAAGGGCAAGGGCCGTATCATCAATACCTCCTCGATTGTCGGCGTGCAGGGGAATATCGGCCAGACGAATTATGCCGCGACGAAGGCCGGCGTAATCGGCATGACCAGGACGTGGGCGAAGGAGCTCGGCTACAAAGGCGTCACCGTCAATGCCGTCGCTCCCGGCTACATCGAGACGGGGATGGTGGCCAAGGTGCCGGAGAAGGTACTGCAGTCGATGGTGGAGCGAGTGCCGCTGCGCCGGCTGGGACAGCCGGCCGATATCGCCAAGGCTTACTTGTACCTTGCCTCCGACGATGCGGCCTATGTGAACGGGGCCGTGCTGGAAGTGAACGGAGGCTTAAGTATTTAGCGTAAGCGGATAAGGCCGAGCCCAGGTATGCCCGGGGTTCGGCCTTCCATTGTTCTGATGAAGAATTCTAACCATGTATGAATTGGAAACCCGATGGAGAGGATGGAAATAATCACACCAGACACACCGGGGAGTCCTGAACTATGGGGTTTGTCGTCATCTTCGTCGCAGCTTGGTTAGCGGTGTTTATTTTCTACGCGATGAACAAGAGCTTGACGATTGCGGAGAACGCATTCGTTTATTTGACTGTCATGATCATCGAAATTAATTTCACATGGATCGTCGCGGAAGAGCTAAAGCTGGTCGAGCTGACCAAGGACGGACTGCTGTACGCAGGGTTTATTCTCAATCGGACCATCGTGCTGCCGCTGCTGTTCGTGATTATGCTGAATGCCGTATATCGAGCCGGGTCGATTGTCAGGGCGTTGATCCCTGTGGGTGTGGCGCTGGCCGTCATCCTCGGCTTGGATGCGCTGCTGCAGTACTTTCAGATCACCATCTTCCGGCAGTGGAACTTGTTCTACGACGCCATTCATATTGCCATTCTTCAGGCGGTTAGCTGGGGACTGTTGATGCTGTATCGCAAAATCGGACGCAGCGGGGGGAAGGCCGGATGATCTTATGGGAACGTTTTGACTTGAATGAAGGCTTCGTGATTATCATGCTGCTGCTCTCCTACGGAGCCATTGCCGTACTGCCAAAGAGACTGCCGGCGAGCCTGCTCGTCCTGGGGCTGGTCTGGGGCTTCGCGAGCTCCACGCTGTTCGACTTTACGATCGGCGGCGGGCTTATGGATTTCTACGTGGTTAACGATTCGAACCAGTACGAGCTGACCGACCTGCTGGTGTATTTCATGTTCGCGCCGTTCGGCTACTTTTTTATTTATTTTTATGAGGTGCTCCACATTCGGCGGAAGACGCTCGTATGGTACATCCTGGGCTGGACGGCCGTGGGGGTGGGGGTCCAATGGATCGCCGAATGGATGCGCATGACAACGTATCAGCACGGCTACAGGCTGGAATACAACATTGCGGTGTTTCTGCTGATTCAGACCATTACCGGCCTGTTCTATATGTATTTGAAGGAGCGGCCGGGAAACAAAGGGACCCAGGGAGGTCCGTAAGACTTACCTTGTGATTATCATCAAACTGTGTTATGATGATCTTAGTTGTTTAAAGGGAAACCAATTCACATATTGAAAAAGGTCTCATGCGATGATGGAACTTTTTTCAATATGTGAATTTTTTTTACCCGGCGAATGATCACCCATAAATTCAGTAACGCGGAGGTATATGATGCAAACAGGTACAGTAAAATGGTTCAACAGCGAAAAGGGCTTCGGGTTTATCGAGGTCGAGGGCGGCAGCGACGTATTCGTGCACTTTAGTGCGATCGAGGGAGACGGCTACAAGTCTCTGGATGAAGGTCAACTCGTTCAGTTCAACGTCGTGCAAGGCAATCGCGGACCACAAGCCGAGAACGTCAAAAAATTGTAATCTTCACAACGAAGCTGCTCCTCATCTGTCAGGAGCAGCTTCTTCTTTTTCACAGCCGAAGGATAAGGGGGTTCATACATGTATTACAGCTTTCGAAACAAGTACTTGGAAGATCTTCCGGAGGAAGACACAGTCGTTTGGCGTTGCACGAAGGAAGGATGCAAGGGATGGATGCGTGACAATTTTGCTTTCGAAAGCAAGCCCGTTTGCTGCCTTTGCTCCTCGCCGATGGTTAGTGAGAAGAAGCTTCTGCCGCAGTTGTTCAATTCGAATGACGATTTGAAGGCAGTGAAGAAGGGGATTCAGATAAAGCCTGCGAAAGTGACTCCGGCTTAACGGAGGAAATAACGAAGGACGGCGTCCCGACCCGAGGGCTCGGTGGGACGCTGTTTAGCATTACGAAGTATGTGAAGCGCCCACCCGCTCGATCAGAATCCGTTCAATCTCCTTTGCATCCTCTTTCCGGAACATATGCGCGGACTTCTCGATCCAATACAGCTCTTTAGGGCCCGCCGTTTCCAGCGCATCGACGTATCGCTCAACGAGAGAGCCGTGCACGTGCACGTCCTTGCGGCCATGAATGAAATAGGCGGGAACGTCGAGGCGGGGCGCCTGCTGCATGAAATCCACTTTGGCAAAGTCCTCGATCATCTGCTGCGAATATGAGAACAGAAACCCTTTATAGAGCGAATAATAGATGTGCTTAAGCTCGTAATCCGGCGAGCGGAGCATAATCATCGCTGCGTCCGAAAGACTCGGCGCCTTCAGGCCGGGCTCCTTGTAGATCATCGAGTTGTATTTCATAAGCCGCTTCCGGAGCTGTCCCCATTGCTCGAAGCTCTCGGTGTACGGAGGCTCGCCGAGCTTCTCTAAAGCGCGGACCGCCTTCCGGTCGCCCCGCTTCTGCGCCTCACTCATCACCCAGTCCCGGCACAGCCGGTCGTTCTCCGGCCAATTGATCAGCTGCGAGATCCCGACGTATGCATGCAGCTTGTGAGGGACTTTGGCCGCAAGCGTAAGGCCGATCACCGTGCCCCACGAGTGCGCGGCGATGACGATCTTATCTTGGCGGAAACGTTCCCGGAGATAGTCCGTCAGCTCCTCTGCATCCGAAACAAACTGCGAAATCCGCATCGTGCCCGGCGGAATGTCAGGTCGATACGATCTCCCGGTACCGCGCTGATCCCAGAACACGACGACGTAGTGCTTGACCAGTTCTTTCGTCGCCGTAGCTAATGCATAGTCCCGGGATCTGCTGTTCACGCCGGGGATCGGCATGCTGGGACCGCCGTGCAGGAAGAGCAATACCGGCTTGTCCGGATGGACAGCCTGGATGAGAATCGTTTGCGGAATGCCGCCGATCGCGAGCGTCGCCACCTCGCTGATGCCCGTCGGGGGAATCGTAAAGTCTTTCTTCTGCAGCAGCTTCAAGCTGAACACCGTCCTTGTTATCGCCGTTAAGTCGCATCCGTTCGTTACACTTATCGATAATGTCCGGTATATTGTACCATGGCGGCAGATCGCCCGATAGCATAAAATCACAAAGAAACAGGCCGCCGAGGCGAATGCCCGGGCAGCCTGTCCGTTATGCGCATAACTGCTTGTCCTTGTTCCCCAGCCAGTGCTCCGGCATCTCCACCGTCATGCTCTTCAGCCTATCCGCGTGGTCGTGAATGGTGTGATGCCACATGGCCGGTTCCACCTTGTAGTTGTTCTCGCCGGATACGGAAAATCCGCAATTTCAGGATAAAGTTTTCATGGCAATGGAATCCTTCTAATAAATTATTGTTCGGCCATGGCCTACCCGGACCACGGGTCGACGCCGGGAGCTTGCCCTTGCGCGAGAGTTTGCAGACGAGACATGTAGTGCGTCCAGCCGTGCTGGTGGGAAGCGATCTGCTCTTCGTTCGGCAGGCCGTAGTGGGTCAGCGTTAAGAGCGTGCCGCCATCCTGCGGTGTCAGCCTGAACTCGACGGTGCTGGACCCCGGAGGAACGAGCTTGGACTTCTCCCAGCCCACGTCATCACGATGCGCTCGTTCGTCACGATCTCCTTGTATTCGCCCATGGCGATGTCGCTGCCGTTAATGTCGAGGCGGTATTTGCCCCCGATCCTCGGCTCGAGCAGCACGTGGCGGCCCATCCAGCGTGCCATCTTGTCCGGGTCGGTGAAGAACGAGAATAGCGTCTCCGGCCGGCATTCGATAAAAATTTCCTTCGTAATCGTTCCGCTAGGACTTGTCTGATTCATGGTTTTCAAGCTTTCTCCTCTCTTCCTCTTCGGCGGCTTCCTTCAAGCGCAGCAAGCTGTCGTCCCAGAAGCTCTCGATATACGCCATCAATTCAGCGAAGCCTTCCCTCCTCACACCGTAGTAGCGTTTGGTGCCGGCTCGTCTTACCACGACTAACCCGGCTTCTTCAAGAACCTTCAAGTGCTGCGAGATCGCCGGTGCAGTAATGTCAAAATGCGAGGCGATGGCGCTGGAGGTCAGCTCTCCATGACGGATGAGATGTAAAATATCTCTGCGCCTTGGTTCCGTCAGGGCGGTTAGCGCTTTATCGATCATAACGTTAATTTAGCATATACTTAATTAAGCGTCAACTAAAATAGTTCTTGCCAGATCGTGTCGCTTACGCTATGCTGACCAATAGAAACGCCATTATTGTAGGGGGAATCAATCGTGTCTATGCCGAAGATGGACGAGTCTTCGAAAGCTTTGTTTGCCGCCGTCATGCCGCTGGATCCGCGCGTTACGGTGAAGCCGATGTTCGGTGCGCTGGCCGGCTTTATTAACGGGAATATGTTCACCGGTCTCGTCGGCACCAGTATTTACGTCAGACTGCCGGAAGCCCGGCGTGAGGAAATGCTGAGCCGCGGCGCGAGCGAATTCGCACCGATGCCCGGCCGAGCGATGAAGGAATATGTCGTAGTACCCGAGGCATGGCGGGACGAGCCGGAGAAGATCGGCGAGCTCGTTGCCGAGTCGCTGGCATGGGCGGAGACGCTGCCGGAAAAGCTTCCCGCGAAGAAGAAGAGCAAGCCGGCACCGGCCCAATAAGGAGGCTGCGACGCGATGGTAGACGTACTTACCGAGATCGTCATTCAGCAGCCGCGGGAGCGCGTGGCGGCGTATGCCGCCGATCCGGACCGAGCACCGGAGTGGTACGCCAATATCGATTCGGCGGAGTGGAGGACGCCGAAGCCGCTCAAGGTCGGCTCCCGGGTCGCCTTTCAGGCTCGGTTCTTGGGCCGCGACCTTGCGTATATTTATGAAATCGCCGAATATGAGCCCGGCAAGCGGCTGGTGATGCGGACGAACGAAGGGCCGTTCCCGATGGAGACGACGTATACGTGGGACACCGAGGACGGCGGCGCTACCCGCATGACGCTGCGCAACCGCGGCAACCCGAAGGGCTTCGCCGCTGTCTTCACGCCGTTCATGTCGATGATGATGCGGCGGGCGAACCGAAAAGACCTGCTGGCGATCAAGCGCATATTGGAGAGCGGCGGGGTGGAAGCGTAACCGTTGGCGACTTGGAGCAAATTAGCGAGCCGGATTCATGAAGGTTATGAGCTAAATCGAGTCTCATCTGGAGGAGACGCTGACACTGGAGCGGCTGGCTCAGCTGGTTCAGCTGGTTCAGCTGTCGACGTATTCGCCGTACCATTTTCGCCGGTTGTTTGCCGAGTATACGGGAGAGACGCCTGCCGACTATGTTAAGCGGCATCGGCTGGAGAAAGCGGCGAGTGGTGGCGAAGTGGTGGCGATAGTGGCGATAATGGCGATAATGGCAATAGTGGTGATAGTGGCGATAGTGGTGATAGTGAGATTAGAGGTGTTTGGAGGCGTTATTTTTGTGGAATTTATAGCAAGGTCGGGAATAAAGGATTTTGAAGCACTGGCATTGCATAAAAGTTATCACGAAAAACCCACATTAAATATTTACTAATAATG
>NZ_JBHLWN010000017.1:0-2751 GCF_042432825.1 Paenibacillus chartarius
CTCTTTTTTCATGCCGAAGAGACGGATACAACTGACTTAAATCACCGGACTTCTAGAACAGTCCATAAAAATAGTAAACAATAGCGTAAACAACAAATTACGGAAGCTGTCTTTTAAGATGGCCTCGGGCCATTTATAGATTTTCCGATAAAGCTTAAAAGGATGAATGCACATATGAATCACGGTCAACATCATTACGCAGAGCTGAGCTCTATTTTTTATCCCCATGATATTACAGGAGCAGATAAAGATTTAGTTGGTGATAATTCGAAGACGACCTGTCTCTTTTGTGGACAGAGTCGTCCGAATGTCACTTTTAAAAAAGATGCTCATGTTATACCAGCTGGGTTAGGAAATAGAACGTTATTCTATCTGAACGAGTGTGATACTTGTAATACCCGATTCAGTTATTATGAAAATGAACTGGTTAACTTTCTAACCTTCGATAGAATATTTATTAGTGCTCAGAAACGACCTGGGTCCGGCGCTCCAAAATATAAGCAAAAAGGTAAGCAATCAGCGTTAGAAATGAATAGCGGTAAGCTCAACATTGCTATTCTTGAGCAAGAAGGCATTTTTAATGTTGCAGAAAAAGAAGGACAAAACATTATTACTTTCAAAATAAATAATCCCCCTCCCTATAGACCTGAAGACATATGTAAGTGCTTAACTCATATGGGTTGGGCGCTTTTAGAAGATGAAGATAAGACGTTGGTTTCCTATGTACCAAATTGGTTGCTAGGGAAAATCGACATCTATCCGCTTTATTTAGATACAGCATTTGTTCCAGGTAATGGTTTTGCTAATGTTATACTGGAGGTACTAAAGACCACTCATGCTGATTCGATAAACTACCCTTATTTGATACGTTTTACTTACGGAACGAAAATCATTTCTTTTTATTTGCCAGCTTCACCGGACATCAAGTGCGCACCTCTTCTCTATTCTTACTGCCCCCATATTCCTGAGAATGCAGCAGTGAGTCCAACTACATGGACAATCCCGTCCAATGAAAGGATAAAACCAGATGACATTACCTATACATGGAGCTATCGAGATAAAGACCCAAGAACAGACATTAAAGTGTAGACTTCAATTAAAATAAAAGAGAAGGCATGAAAAGATTCTTACGGATCAATATAAAGCGATAGAGTTGATTGTCCGGGCTGGAAAAACTTAATTCGCCAAGCAGAAATTTGGGGGAAGAAAAATGGGGACCAATTTGAGTGACATTAAAGAAGAATACTGGAAACTCCTGAACTTAGCCGCCGACGCAGATGCGGTCGAAAAACGGCGTCGTGGCTTTAATTTCGAGCGCATGCTGAATAAGCTATTTACCATTGAACAACTCGAACCGCGCACAGGTTACAGGCCGGCGGGCGAACAGATTGATGGCTCCATCTATCTTGACGGACGTACATATCTCCTGGAAGCCAAATGGCACGCAGATCCACTACCGGCATCGACTCTCTATCAGTTCAAGGGTAAGGTTGAAGGAAAGTTGTCTGGTACTATTGGAATATTTATTTCGATGTCAGGATACGCAGAGGACGCCGTTGATGCGCTTGTCCTTGGCAAGGCGCTGAACATCATTTTGTTCGACGGTCGTGACATGGACGCAGCGATCAACCGTGGATTGGGATTCACAAATGTTCTCAAACTCAAGCTCCGGAAAGCTGCTGAGGAAGGAGCTATTTATTTCCCCTCAGAAGGCGAACTCGTCACCGCCGAACGGAAGCAGGTCGTCGAAATCGACCAGCTTCATTACGACCCGACAACGGGCGGAGTCTTGGCTACGCATCCAGTTGAAGCCGCTGAGGCAGATCTTTTAATCGTGTGTGAAGGTAATACAGTTAGTGATTGCTACGCTGTCTGAGAGGATCCTGGGTAATGCCGGTTCCAATCGATCGATCAAAATTATGGTCGCCATGGGGAAGATCACAATTTCGCGTGTAGCAAACGCACTTTGGAAAACGTTCTATTCTGCCTCTAAGGTCCTGATAGTGGTCGATGGTGACGGTGACCCCACCGCTACAAAAGATATGTTGGTGAAAGGCCTTGAATTTAACGAATGGATTTCTGTCATTCCCAATCCTTCTATTGAAGTCTGGCTTGACCTTGATGTTGATCAACTCCGGAAATGGGGCGCTAAGAATCGCATTGAGCAATCCCGATTAGCTGCAAATAAGCTAGACATTGAGGAACTAGTGAAGCGAGACGAGGAGTTCGCTCGGTTTCAAAACGCAATTCTAGGATTAAGTGTCGCTGGTCAATGAGTGGCGGAAATGAACAAGCCGAGCTGCAGCAATCACAATTTTTCGTTTTTTTTTTGCGAGATAAAGTTACTTGAAGCAATTATGTGTCTCAGGTATGCGGCGACAGTTTAGTTAATAAACTTCACGGATGAAGTCCGAAAGGCGAAGGCGTTGTTAGAGAACATACCGAACGACCGACAGCAGTTGGGGGCGATGCAACTCGTTGTGGAACATTATGGGCTACAAGATGAAATAGCTGCCTCGAGGCAATGGTTATTCTCGAATTTCTGATCTGCGAATTCGCGTAGAGTATGCCACGAGCGTAATCCAAGGGTTGATAGAGAACGGTGACCTTCAATCGACCCTCTAGCTTATTGACTTCCTTCAGGAAGAAAGGAGCGTGTGGAGATTCGGAAGGGGATGTGCCGTTGTTACTTAGGGCTTGCTGAAAAATCAAAAAATCCTTATCTCACAAGGGTTTAGAGGCACTTTTGTC
>NZ_JBHLWN010000018.1:0-8254 GCF_042432825.1 Paenibacillus chartarius
CCGTTACCCCACCAACTAGCTAATGCGCCGCAGGCCCATCCGTAAGCCACAGCCAGAACATAAATTCCGAGCCGTGTTTCACAACTCCGCCATGCGGCGGAGTTGGTTATCCGGTCTTAGCTACCGTTTCCGGTAGTTATCCCGGTCTTACAGGCAGGTTGCCTACGTGTTACTCACCCGTCCGCCGCTAACCCTGCCCCGAAGGACAAGATCCGCTCGACTTGCATGTATTAGGCACGCCGCCAGCGTTCGTCCTGAGCCAGGATCAAACTCTCCAATAAGGGTAGTTCGACTTGCTCATTGATAACACTTGCGTGTTTGTATTGCTGTTTCTTCACTCGTTGTTCAGTTTTCAAGGAACATCCGTTGCCTTACTATTTTCACCGTCAATGTGTGACAGCGAAAATTAATATATCATAGTTCGACACCGTATTGCAACTACTTATTTTGCCATCGTTCTCATCGACTCACTGCGACTTGAACGGGACAACGAAATGTATCTTATCATCTGGATGCCGTCGTTGCAAGTGGAATATTTTCACAGAATCGAATTTAACACTTTGCCGATACTGCCATGAATCAAATAGTTCGCTCTGCTGTCGAACGGTGTCGGCGTTTTATTGATAATAACAAGCTTATCGCCGTTATATTGTCTCACAAGTCCGGCTGCCGGGTTAACCGTTAGCGAAGTGCCGCCGACGATCAGTACATCCGCAGCAGCAATCATATCCCTGGCGCGGTTCAGAAGCTCCATATCCAAGCTCTCTTCATACAGCACTACGTCCGGTTTTACCGTCCCGCCGCAGCGACTGCATTTCGGTACCGGGACCGCATGCAGCAGCACATACTCCAAATTATACGACGCCGAGCACGTCATGCACGTATTGCGGTAAACGGAGCCGTGCAGCTCCAAGACGTTGCGGCTGCCGGCCTGCTGATGGAGACCGTCGATATTTTGCGTGACGACCGCTCGGAGACGGCCTGCCAGTTCTAATTGAGCCAATGCGATATGAGCTTGATTGGGGCGGGCATCCTTGTAAATCATCTGTTCCAGGTAAAATTCAAAAAACTGCTCCGTATGCTCCATAAAAAAGCTATGGCTCAGCATCACTTCAGGGGGATAAGGCGATTTCGTTCTTTTCTGATATAAACCTGCGGCCGAACGGAAATCCGGGATTCCGCTCTCCGTAGACACCCCCGCACCACCGAAAAATACAATATGCCTACTATTCGCGATAATCTCTTTCAAAGCCGCAAGCTCCACCCGCTCCACTCCTTCCATACCGTTACATTATATATTCTTTAACAGCCGGCGGCATCCTGCAAGTGATTTCACTTAGTTTTCCGATTACTGAGGACAGCTACCCGGCGAACTGCCGAAATCCCGCATACGCCAGATTCCGGTAACAGTACCATTGTAGTCGACTTCGGGACAGGTCCCCTGTGTAAATTAGCGGCAAGTAGGGATTAATATCATTGTTCCCAAAACGCGACACCAGAAGCTCAACTTTTTCATCTTCATTATTATAGAATAACCTGCCGCAGCTGTACGGGCCGTAACAGGCCAGAGGTTTATGAAATTTGGAAACCCGGGCTAGGTCTAATAGTTCCAGCCTTGTAATCGTTAACAAGGTTGGAATCGAAAGCTCAGGTGCGCCGCAAGAACTGCATATTATTAGCATATGCAACGAACCGTGTCGAATCGTTCGAAGCAGAATGTGGGCCGTACGCCCGGAATGCCGGGAAGGAAATCTAATCATAATGAAAGCCGGCGCATCGTAAAGGGGTGAAGGGTACAGAGCACAACTTTCGACAAGGATTGAGAATGGCTTGATGGAATTTTTATTTTGCATGTCCGCATTCCCACAAAAAGCACCCCGCTACGCCAGAGATCGTCAACCGATCGTACCAATGAGCGTATTGCTGGGTGCTTCTTCAACGGTGAACATACGGTATTCGTTCGCGAAATCTTTCGAGTTAGGGCTCTGCGCGTGTTACTTGGTCAAAATCTTAACCTCTTTCGGTCCAATCGTCACTTGTATTGCGCCATTGCTCACGGAGGCGGTATCGGTTCCCAGCTGATTCTTCAGCTGTGTCCCATTCGGTAAATTGTCCAAATTTCCGATCGTACGCGATTGGCTGCTCCACGAATTGTTGATCAGCACAACAGCCTCGTCGCCGTCCTTCGAACGCTGAAAGCCGTAAAAACTCGTATCTGACCATTTCTCCTTCTGTGTTCCGTTCTGCAAAGCCGGATGAGCGCTCCGCACGCCGTTCAGCTTCGCAATGTAACGATACAGCTCATGGTTCGGGTTCGGCACGATATCTTCGCGGTTGTTCGGGTCATCGCCGCCCGCATAACCGAGCTCCGTACCCTGATAGACGATCGGAACGCCTCTTGACGTAAACAAAAATCCGAGGGCAGCTTTGAGCTGCGGCCATTTGTCGGAACGATTGCCCGGGTTGCCGGACGCTATGTTCAGAAAGCGCTTCACATCATGATTGTCTAGAAACAAGCCGTTATATTTCGTATCCCGATAATGGCTGTCTTCGCTGTAACGGTCACGGATTTTCGTCATAGCGCCGTCGTAGGCAAACACATCCGTAATCGTGTAATACATCGGGAAATCGATGACCGCATCGAGATAATTGCTGTAATCGCCTACATAGGCGGGATTTCCGTGGTATATTTCACCGAGTGTAAACGTGTTTGCAGCGGTGTCAAATTCCTTAAGCGCCCACTTCGGCACATGCTTGGCCGTATCCACCCGCAAGCCGTCGACGCCCGATGTACGGACCAGCCAGCCGATCCAATTGCGAAGCTCGTTCATAACCGACGGATTTTCTTGATTCAAATCGTCCAAGCCGGCAACGTCGCCGTTTTCGATTTTCCACTGATCGTTGTTGTCGTAATCCGCCCGTGTAATCTCCCCGTTATGATGATACCAGTCCGGATTGTTGAACGGAGCTTTGGCATAGCCGCTGCCTGAGAAATCGCCGGTATGGTTAAGCACCACGTCAAGCATGACCGCAATACCCTTTCCATGCGCCTGATTGACTAGCTCCTGGAATTTCTCCAGCGTGCCGAGGTGACCGTCAATCGAGTAAAAATCGTACGTATGATACCCGTGATACGCATAGTCGCTGCGCTGCATCTGGACCGGCGTTATCCAAATCGCATTGAAGCCCATCCCTTTAATATAGTCCAGGTTATTGATGATCCCCTGGAAGTCGCCGCCGTGCCATTTTCCCATATCGTTTTTATTCGCTGCAAATCCGCCGTAGTTGTCATTGGAAGTGTCACCGTTCACAAAGCGGTCCGTCATAATAAAATAAATGCTCTTCGTCGACCAGTCGGCGAGATTGACGGGGGGCGGCGGATCGCCGGGCTTTCCTTGCGATATGCTTCCCGGCGCACCGTTCGCTCCCGGCGTGTACGTCCATGTGCCTAAATTGAAGAAATAGTTCGCGCTGTTGTTGTTATCCCATGTTCCGCTGCCATTGTTGAATACCGCCTCCAGCCGGCTCGCGCTGCCGACGTTCAGCGTAATCGAGGCGTAGCCGCTGACGTCCGCATCCGACATTCTCACGCCCGGCACGGTCGTCCACGTTCCGCCTTCCGGACGATAATGGATGTAAGGCGTTGCGTAGCCTTTCTTATAGTAAACGGTTACCGAATTGCCTTGCTGCCCGCCGTCCGGCTTGCCTTGCGTTATCGTGCCGGGCCCCCCGTTCGCTCCAGGCGTATAGGTCCATGTGCCGAGATTGAAGAAATAGTTCGCGCTGTTGTTGTTATCCCACGTTCCGCTGCCGTTGTTGAACACCGCTTCCAGCCGGCTCGCGCTGCCGACGTTCAGCGTAATCGACGCATAGCCGCTGACATCCGCATCCGCCATTCTTGTACCCGGCGCGGTCGTCCATGTTCCGCCTTCCGGACGGTAATGAATGTACGGTGTTGCATAGCCTTTCTTGTAGTACACCGTAACCGAGTTGCTGCCGCCCGGATCCGATGTCGAATACTTGGTGACGTAATTTTTAAAATTAGCCATTTCCCCGGTCGGCGACCCATCGGCGTTCACGACGTTCTCTATCCGCAGCAGCGTAAAGCCGCTGTAACCGAAACGAGTCAGCTTCTCTTCGATTTTGCCGAAGCCACCGCTCCCGCCGGTCGGCAGCGCATTTTCCCCGTTCAAGCGCACGCCCTTGCTATTAGCGATGGACGAAACTTGGTCAACGAGCGTAGATGGCAAATTGTAGTTCGGCGCGCCTCCGGCATCGTACATTTCCAGGCAAGTAAAGGTGAGGTCGAGCCCGGAATCCTTGAACTTCTGGATCAGGCGGTTGTAATCATAGTAGCCTGCGGCATGCTCGGCGCTGTGAGGCATGGAGGGGTTCGCCATCTGCCAGTGAACGCCCGAGATTTTGGCGCCGATCGGCACACCAAATACCGGGTCGAAGCTTTCATGCGCAGCCTGGGCGATGACGCCGAGGTGGTTTTCAAGCACGCTCTGATACCAGCTCAGGAAGTCTTTGCCGTAAGCGGAATTGTAGCCTCCCGATGTGTAGAATCCGTCTCCGTCCGTAGGAGGGCTGATTTGGCTGACGCTCGTCAAGCTCGTTCCCCATGCGGAATTGATTCCCTGCAGCGAGCCGTATTTGGCCGTCATAGCGCTGCGGAACGCTTGCTTGGCATGCTCCGAATACACTTGGAAATGTCCGCGCGACGGGTAGCTCCAGCCGGCCGGCTTGTAGTACGACGGAAATCTGAGCTCGCCGGAAGGACCGCCGCTCAGGTAGATTTTCGGAATGATCGATTTGTAATCTGCGAATGCCTGGGCAAAAGCCGTGTACAGCTCTTTGTACTGCTGTCCGATCCCGCTCCATAATGGAGACACGGCTTCGCTGTTGATGTAACCGGTTTCACTTTTCAGCTTCATTTCGTCGGCTGTGCCTTTGCTCCAAATCCATGACGGGATCTCAATGAAGCAAGCATCGCCCGGGTTGTCGCCGCATTTGTGCGTAGAGAGAATCGGAATCCATTTAAGTCCGGCTTCTTTCACGACGCTGGCGTACTGCCGGTAATAGCTCCAGTCGAACTGATTGTCGCCGGCGCCTTCCACCGTTCCCCACCACACATCTTGCGTGATGGCATAAACATTGTTCGCTTTCAGAGTTTGAAGCTGGCTCTTAAACGCATTCCAGTCCGTTACCTGTGAAAGCGGTCCCATTACTGCCGCTTTAAAATCGCCGGCTACCGCAGCATTCGATTTGTTCGGGGCGTTCAGGAACATGGATACGACGAGCAAAATGCTGAGGAGCAGCGCTGCAGCTTGTTTAAGCTGCGATTGCCTGTAAATCATTACATTCATCCCTCCAAATGAGTTCTTGCGCAAACGTTTGCACATTTTCGTGAATTGACCTGATCGCTTTTAAAGATTCACTTTGGATTTACCGCCCGGTTTGCACCACCTTCTTTCGCAAAAAGAAATTTGGTTGCGCTTTCAATTGTATCTTATCACACAAATATTGGAACAACAACCCGTTATTGAGAAACAGCAAGGTGAAAATTTGGTAAAGAGCGACGAGTAGCCCTATCTTTCCCATGAAGGTTGTGCAAACTTTTGCACATGTTTGAGCGCCACAGCGCTGTGCGGCAACCAAATCACCCTAGTTCCGGCCTTCGGACGAACCGATCCATGTAGAGATGCTTTGCTGCTTCAATGCATCATGGCGCTATTGCCGTTTTGAAGGTCTGGCTCCCGCAATCGCGGGTTTAGCAAGTATGAATGCGGCACCAGACTCCCTTATGAGAGCTGGCTATCCTTGCGTCATCGGAAGATGCCGGGATAGCCCTATTTTTCAACCGTTATGGGGGGATCAATGAGTTTGGGGAGGAGCAGGACGTGGTATTTATTTAATATAAACGCTTCCGAAAGGCAGTACTTCCCGCAGCAGCCGTTTCAACCAGCCGTCCCCCGAGAGTCGTTCCTCCAATCGGCGGTCGAGGGAGCCCGTTTGAACGAGCACGCTCCCCTTTCCCCGAATCTCCCACTGCACACGCATATGCTGGCTGGCGATAGAGTTGCCGTAAACGGAGAGCTTGATAGAGGCATCCTCCGGGTAGGCGATGAGTGCGTTCTTATCTACAAAGAGCGGCTGTACCGGATCAAGCTTCATCACCGCGGCATCCCCGACGGTCAAGAGCCCGAGGGTACCCGGACCGGAAAACCTCATCCGGATCAGATCCCGGGAGATCCAAGCCGTCTTCAGCTTCAACATCTTATTCTTCATGGACATCCCGTTCGTGAAGTACATCACATGGCGTAAATCAAACAGCAGGTTACTATCGGCGGGAAGATCGTAGGTTGTCAGGGTGTGTCCGGCAGGAAGACCGAGAAGGAATTCGGAAGGACCGGTCAGCACGGAACGAATCCATCTTCGTTTGCTGTACAGCCCCCCCAGGTCCATCCATCGGTCCTCCCGTTGATCGGGCTGGCCCCGGTATGCCAGAATGGACTCCGGATGCAGAACATGGAGCCTGTCCTCGCTTTGCAGCTCGATTCGTGCGTGTCCGGTAGGCTGAGGAGCAGTTACCTTCATGATAAATTTACCTCTTGGTTGTCCCTGCGCTGCTTGCGCCAGACGGTGTAGCGCCATATGCGTACGGCGGCAAAGTATCCAAGGGCGAGCAGGATTGCCGTGATACCCGTAGAGGTGAGCTGGCGATATAAGGTGCTGCGTTCCGCATTCATTTTTTCCATTTGGCTCTGCAATTGTTTATTTTGCTGGGCTAATGCCTCGTTTTGCCTCTGCAGTTCGGCATTTTGCTGAAGAAGACTCTCCGCTTGCTTTCGGGATTCCTCGATTTGCTGTGCCGCTTCAGTCAAATCTGCTTGGAGCTCGTTGATCTTCTCCGGTGCGTCATAAATATCCTTAATCCGATCCCATACGGCCGCATGTGCGGAGGCAGCGCTCATTAATGATCCTATGAATAGCCATAAAATAATAGAAATGAGCAGTTTATGCTTCACCTGCCGATCACCTGCTTTTCGTAGATTTACTTCCATTTTACCCGCAAAATCGATAAAGTTCCAATCCATTCGTGCCCAGTCGTGTCCGGTTGTGTCGATCAAAAAAATAGACTGTTGAGGGTTTCCTCAACAGTCTGACCAATTACTCCAGCGCACTTTGCTCTTCCCGGAAAGCGGCTTTCTCGGACTTCATTTGGATGTCGGTTTCATTACTTTCTTTGGCAGAGGTTGCCGGTGTATCCTCCGTGCTCGCGGAAATTTGGTCCGCAGTGCTGCGCTTCATGCCTTCGGTCATGTTCATTTCACCTCCTTTAGTTAAGATTGTCGAGGAGCAATGTGTCCGACACGGTAGCAGTCATATGCAAGCTGGGTCAGAAGATGCTCGACATTTTGTTCGGAAATAGGCCCTATTGCTTGGAGCTTCATGCACTCGTTGACTGCTTTGCCGATGTAGAAGCTCAGCACTTCGTCCGAATCGGTTGCTTCGATGCTTGCTGTTGCATCCTGCAGCTGGTTTTGCACGTTTTGCGTGTGATCCATAAGTGGTTTAACCTCCGTTGTCGGGCTAATTGTACTGCAGTTAGTTTCCGCAATGATGTTGGAGAAAATTAACTAAAATTTTGGTTAATCGTGGATAAAGGGGCAAGGCTGAGGAAACGATATTGAAATGTATGTACGATTCGAAGGGAATGATGAAACATGACTGAGAGTGCAGATAGCATAACTCCTTCCTATTTGATGGAAAACCTGTTGACCTACATGAAGGAAGAGAATCGGATCGAAGCCGTTGTCTATGTGGCTCGGATGAAGGACGGTACGATCACATCGGGATGGACGGATATGCAGTATACGGAGGTCATCGGACTGCTGGAAGTCGGAAAGCTGCAAGTGGTCAAAGAGATGTGGAGCGAGTGGACCCCGCAGTAAAAACGAGGTGAAGCAAGCAGATCGGTAACATAACGCTTGTAAACGGAGGTGAGCTATCGTTGGAGAAGAGCTCTTATGAAATAAAATACAATGATTGGTTTACTATACGGATGACGTCGGAACGTGAACCCATGGATGAAACGGAATTTACCAAGGCGGCTCTGGAAGCGGTTCTCTCGGACATTGTCATGCGCGGCAATCAAGGGGAGGCTGAAGGCGGAATCGAGGAATTATGGGGGTCTGTCAAGATCTTTGTGTAAACTCATTTAAAAAAGCTTTCTCCCCGAGGGGAGAAA